>JBDSYO010000083.1:0-17027 GCA_039925625.1 Lapillicoccus sp.
GTTGCTGCCCCGGCGGGCCCAGCAGGCTCTCCAGCGCGAAGCTGACCGACTCACCGCGTGGTTCGCAGGGGAGCGCGTCAACTCGTTCTTCGTCACCCGCCTGGCGACGGGTATGCCGCTGCGCTGAGGACGTAGCCGCTCCAGTCCGTTCGGGGCTGCCCGCGCGGCGTTCGAAGGTGGCCGTCGTGGTGCCTTAGTCGCTTCCGTCAGCTGGGTAGGGGTGCGCTGGTGGGGGCTGGTCGGTCGCCCGTCGCCGCCCCGTGGGAGCTGCGGAAGAGGACGAACGAGACGGCGGCGATCCACAGGAATGCCATCGTCACTCTGGCGCCGCGGGCTGGGGGACGAGGTTCCAGCGACCCGACCCCTCGATCGGACGACAAGGCGATGGGGAGCGCGACCGCGCTGGGCCTGGCCCACGACAGCGGTAGCCGTGCGCTCGCCGTTGCGCCGACGCGCTTCGTCCGAGCACCCTGTGGTCGGGCAGGCGTGCGCCGGCGTTGGTGCCGACCTCAGCGCGCTGGCAGCGCCGGCGGTGGGCTGTTCGGGGCGACGACGGCGCCGATGGACCGAAACAGGTAGTCCGCCCGGTTGAGGTAGTTGCCCTGGTCGTCGAAACCGCCGGGGTTCAGCGTCGCCGCCACCGAGATGCTGATCTTCTCCGAGGGCAGATACGCCGTCGTGACGCCGAGCCCGCTGAGCAGCGGGTTCTGCATGATCCAGGGACCGGACCGGATCACGCCGAGGCCATAGTTGTAGACGTCGACCTGGGTGAAGCAGTTCGGTAGGCAGTTCGCCTCCTTCCGGCCGAACCCGATCAGCTTGGAGTCGGTCATCTCGGCGTAGCTGGACCGGGAGAGGAGTGATCCGGTGCCGAAGGCGACCGCCGTCCTGGCCAGGTCGTCGATGGTCGTCGTCTCGTTGGCGCCCTCTGGCGTGCCCCACTGGGTGTCCCAGTACGTCGCGTCCTCGTAGAAGGGCTTACCGGGAATGACGAAAGCGACGCGGCGTTCGGAGCTGTACGTGTGCAGCGCCGGGTCGGGCATCGTGGACGTCGTGCTGCCGACAGTGTCGGTCAGCCTCATCGGGTCCAACACCTCGCGCTTCAGAAGCTGGTCGAGCGGCTTGTTGCCGATCTTGCCGAGGATGTGGCCGAGCACCATGAAGTTGGTGTGGGAGTAGCTCCAGTTCGTCCCCGGAGCGAACTGCTGCGGCCGACCGAACGCGTACTTCAGCCGCTCCTCGTACGTGAAGGCGTGGAACGGGTTCTCGTTGAAGGCGGCCAGCCAGGTGGGGTCGGTCTCGTAGTCGGGATAGCCGGCGGTCTGGTTCGTCAGCATCCGCAGGGTGACCTTGTCGGCTAGCGGAAGGGTCGGCTCCCACTGGACGATCGGGTCGTCCAGTTTCACGGTGCCGTTGTCGACGTACTTCAACAGCAACGTGCTGACGTAGGTGAACGCGACGGCCCCGTTGCGGAACCTCATCTCAGTGGTCGCGGGGACGCCGTCCATGGAGGTCCCGAACGCCTGTTCCGTCAGAGTCTCCTCGCCCTTGGTCACCTTCACGATCGCCGCACGGACGTTCCACTCGGCCATCTTCTGGTTGACGACGTCGGCGACCAGGCGCGCGGTCGCGTCAGAGGCCACCGTGGCGGTGCGGCCTCCCGAAGGAGAGTCGGCACTCGTGCAGCCGGTCAACGCCAGCGCCGCGACGACCGCCGTCACCCCAAGCGGCCCCTTGACCACACGCGCCCCTGTCTGCGTCGGATGCGATACCGGGCACCACGGTAGCCGTGGATGCGTCGGCTCGCGGGCAGATCCCCGAACCGTCGGCGCGGGAGGGCGGGGCTTCCGGGGCATCGAGAACCGAGCGGTTCCGGACGGATCGACGTCAGAGCCGACGGTGACCTGGCGCCCGAGAACCAGCTCTCCGTGCACCTGCCGTGCGCCATCCCCACACGAGAGGTCACATGGACCCCACGGATGAGGATGGTCAGCCAGGCGGGCCGGAACTCCCGCTGACATCCCAGACCTGCGGCGCGAACCCCGGTCGCCCGACTGTTCCATTTCCGTTCTGCTGAAAGCAAATAGAGCCGGAGGTCGCCCCTGGCGGTGGCGGGATGACGCTCAGATCCATTCGCGACGTTGAGCACACCGAGGCGAACGCGTGCAGTAGGTGACGCGAGCGACGATGAACGCTGGATGTTTCCCCTTGGCCGATAGTCCACCGCGGAGGGCGCAACACTGAGGGCCCGAGGCCGGTGATGTGGACCGCGCGCCTTCATGACCCGACGACTGAGACGTAATCCATGGGTCGCGGCTCCCCCCAGTACCGACGTCGGAATCGCTCATACCGGCAAGAGCGCTCATCGGCTTGAGCGATCACCCGCGCGAGGGTGCGTCACAGTTGGCGATGTGGGGCACTCCCGCTGGGGGCCTAGAGCACGTCCAGTCCCGGGTGTGCAGCAATTTCGAAAGGTCCGCCTTGGAGCGGTACCGCCGGTGGGTCGAGGGGAGCTCTCTTGACCGTCCCAGCTCGGACCCGTGGGTGACGCGTCCCCTTGGAACGTGCACCAACCAGTGCTTCCCGATCGCAGGCAGTTCCTGAGTCGGCCTTGAGCTTGCATGGCGTCGCGGCCCCGCACTGGCTGGACCGGGTGTCGAGACCCGACTGTCACCCGTACCTGCCGCAGCCCGTCAGCGGCTGATCACCGTACTGGCCGCGATGCGCAGGCACTCGGACGTGGCCAGGCTGCAGGGATCAGTAGCGAACCGACGAAGGGTCATGTAGATGAGCAGAGCATGGTGGACAACCGTCGTTCTCGTGGCGGGAGGGTTGGCCGTGTCGAGTTCGGCACCAGCGTTCGGGCAGGGCGTCGTGGTCGTCGGATGCGGTGCCGTCCTGACGACCGACACCACACTGACGGCCGACGTGCTGGACTGCGTCGGCGACGGGCTGGTCGTCGGTGCCGATAACGTCACGCTCAATCTCAACGGTCACCTTGTTGACGGTGACGCGGTCGAGGACCCGACCGACGTCGGCATCCGGGTGGCGGGCCACCGTGGGGTTCGCGTGACCAACGGCACCGTGCAGGGGTTCTACCGGGGGGTCGTGTTCGAGTCGTCACCCTCGGGGGTCGCCTCGTCGTTGACGGTCCGTCAGAGCTCGCGTCGGGGGATCGTTTTCCTCGACGGATCCGACGGGGCGCAGGTGGTCGACAACGTCTCTGTCGAGAATGGGGCGTCGGGAATCACCATCGTCGCCTCGGACGGCGCCTTGGTCGTCGGCAACCGGAGCGAGCGCAACTCCGGCGGCGCCGGTGTGCGGCTCATGGGAGTCACTCACGCGACCGTCACCAGCAACCGGCTCATCGACAACCCAACCGGGATGCAGATCGAACATGCCGACAGCAGCAGCATTGTGGACAACACGATCACCGGGGCGACGGATATTGCGATCGAGATGAACTTCTCGGCCCGCAATGTGGTCGACCGCAACCACATCTCCCGCTCCGGCGACGGCGTGACCCTGGAGAGCGCCGACGACAACGTGATCACCGGCAACCAGATCCTGCACTTGGTCGGCCCGGACGGGATCGGTATTCAGATCTATGGAAACCGCAACCTGGTCGCCCGCAACACCGTCATCGGCTCCGTGCGCTACGGCATAGAGGTCGACGACTTCGGTGACCCAGGGCACAGCCCAGCCGTCGACAACGTCGTGCGCGACAACGTCGTCAACGGTGGTGGCGAGGGCATCGCCATCGGGCCGGAGGCCGGCGGCGTCGTGCTCCGCACGGTGGTCGCCCACAACGTGGTCACCGGCGCCACCGATGACGGCATCCAGCTGGTCGGTCCGTCCACCGGACTGGCCACCTCGACGCTCACCGGCAACACGGCGGTCCACAACGGAAACCTCGGCATCGAGGCCGCGCCCGGCACCATCGACGGGGGCGGCAACCACGCCGCTGGCAACGGCAACCATCTCCAGTGCCTCAACATCGCCTGCCGCTGACCACTGGCATGGTCCCCGTCCCACCCTGGGGCGGGGATGCCGGCGTCCGTGTCAGCCCAGGCTCAACGATGAGAAGATGACGAGGTGCGGCGGACCGTCCTCATCGTGGATGACCACGCGGACTTTCGTCGCTCGGCCGGAGCGATGCTCGAGGTCGACGGTTTCGCCGTCGTCGGCGAAGCCGCGGACGGTGCCGCCGCCCTCGCCATGCTCGCGGCGGTCCACCCCGACGTCGTGCTGCTCGACGTCCAGCTGCCGGGCATAGACGGCTTCGAGGTCGCCGCTCTGCTCGCGGACGGCCTCGATCCGCCCGTCGTGGTCCTGGTCTCGAGCCGGGACGCGGACTCCTATGGTCCCCGGTTGCGGGAGTCTCCGGTCCAGGGGTTCATCGGGAAGTCCGACCTGTCGGGCGCGGCTCTTATGGCCGTCCTTAGATGAGCGAGAGGCCGCGCCCGGGCCTACTCGTATGGTTCGCCGGCATTCTCCTCGGGCTAGCGGCCGAGACCGCACTCGACGGCTGGCGCCTGCCCGGACGATGGCTGCCCGACCTGTCGGTGGGGTTGATCCTGCTGTCCTGTGGGCTGGTGGCAGGACGTTGGCGACCGGGATGGTGGAGCGGGTGGCTGTTGACCGTCGCCGGCGTCGCCTGGTTCCTGCCCAACTTCTCCGACACGCCCGCGACCCTGGTCGGCCACCTCGCCGCGGCGATGCTCTTCCTGCACCGCGGGCCGCTCCTGCACCTCGTCCTGGCCTACCCCCGAGGGCGGACCTCCTCGCGCTTCCTGCAGGTCACGATCGCCATGACATACGCCGCCGCTGTCGTGCAGGCGTTCTGGCCCCAGCCACTGCTGGCCACGGGTGTCGCTGTCGTTGTGCTTGCCGTCGTCCTCGGCCGTTACGTCGCTGGATCCCGGGTCGAGCGCCGGGCCCGCCTCGTGGCCCTCATCGCCGCGGTGGCCTGGGCGGGGATGATCGGCGCCGAGGCCGTGACCCAGGCACTGGCGCCGGGGCTACAGCCGGAGAACCTCGTGCTGTACGCCTATGAGGCGGGGCTGGCGGCGCTCGCCATCGGGCTGACCTTTGGCCTACGCGCCACCGAATGGGACGGTGCGCTCGTCACCGACCTGGTCGTCGAGCTCGGGGCAGTCCCCTTTAGCGACCTGCGGGGCGAGCTTGCTGCAGTACTGAGTGACCCCGGGCTAGAGGTCGGCTTTTGGGTCGACGAGACAGCGTCGTACGTCGACGCGCACGGCCGCTTCATGGTCCTCGGGGTGGACGGCGACAGTCGGTCGATCACGCCGATCCAGGTCGACGGCCGGCCCGTGGCCGTCCTCGTCCACGACGCCTCGGACCCGGCCGACCCAGGTCTCGTCCGGGCCGTCAGCGACGCGGTTCGGCTGGTCGAGGCCCACGAGCGGCTTCAGCTGCAGCTACGCGACCGAGTCGCTGAGGTTCGGGCCTCACGACGTCGGATCCTGGATGTGGCCGATGCGGAACGGGGACGCCTCGAGGCGCGGGTGCGCGACGGGGCGCTGAGCCGCCTCACGGAGGTTTCCACCCTGCTCGAGCGGGCCGAGGCTGTAGCTCAGGGCCGCGCAACGGGGACGCTGGTCGGCGCCGCTCGCAGCCAGCTCGTGCGCACCCAGGAGGACCTGCAGCGGTTCGCCCGCGGGCTCCACCCCCGCACGCTCGCGCAGCAAGGTCTCCAGGCGGCACTCGTCGACCTCACCGTCGACTGCGCTTTGCCCGTCACGCTCGCGGGAGCGGTGACTACAGCGCCACCGGCCGTCGAGGCCGCTGCGTACTACGTCTGCTCAAAGGCCCTGGTTAACGCCGTCAAGCACAGCGAAGCCACTGGGGTCACCGTGACCGTTGCCTCGCCACGCGGCCTGTTGGTCGTGGAGATCTGCGACGACGGCCGTGGCGGCGCTGACCCGGCGCGGGGGAGCGGACTGCAAGGGCTGATGGATCGCGTCGCGGCTGTGAGCGGGACCCTCAAGGTGAGCAGTCCGGTGGAAGGCGGCACTCGGCTGGTCGCGGCCATGCCGACCTCAGCTCCGGCCGACGCAGACTGACGGCAGGTCCGGTGCGGACTCGGGCGCAGTGATGCTCGCCAGCTTCTGGATCTCGTCGATGGCCCGGTTCGTCTCAGGGTTCGACCTGAGCTCGGCGTACAGCGGGGCGAAGGCCGCCCTGAGGGCGGCGAGCTGGTCGGCGGTGGCGGTCACCAGCCGGGCACCCTGGTCGCAGGCCCCCCGAATACTGTCGGACTCGTTCACGACCAGGCTCGCGGCGTACGCCTCGGCGTCGGCGGCGGCCTGCTTGAGCCAGCCGCGTTGCTGATCGCTGAGCCGGCCGATCCGCGCGGGGTTGCCGATCGTCACCTCGATCGAGGCCCACAGCCGGACGTTCACGGCGACGTATGGGGCCTTGGTCGGCAGGTCACTCCCGCCGTACGCCGGGAGCCCGAGGTTGAACCCCTGGATCTCCCCGTTGTCCAGGGCGTGCGCGCGGTTGATCCCGAACGCCCAGAAAGGACGCGCACCCAGCGCTCGGATCGCCTTGTCCTGAACGGCCGACGGGTAGGTTCCGAACGAGACGCCCTGCCAGTCCCCGACGTCGAGCAGCGCACGATCCCGGGCGATCGGCAGCTGGAAATGACCGGGCCCCATCCCCATCCCGGTTACCCCGGCGGCGCTGAGCCCCTCAAGGAGCCGGTCAGCCAGTGGGTCTGCGAGCACCGCGTTCTCCAGGGCGTAGCTGTCGATCAGCAGGGGAGCCGATAGCGGTTCCAGGCTGGTCACCCCCGCCGAGTCGAAGGTGCTGCTGCCGACCAGGCCCATGTCCATCTCCCCGGCCGCTACCGCTCGTACCGCTTGGATCTGGGCGTCCGCGGCATACGACCCGAAAGCGTTGACGACCTCGATCCGAACCTCTCCGCCGGACAGCCGGTCGACGACCTCCGCGAACCGCGTCAGCGAGGCACCAGGTCCGTATGCGGTATTCGCCATGCTCAGCACGACCGGTCTCCGGCTGCCAGCCTTGTTGCCGTCAGAGCCGGGGTTGATGCAGGCACTCAACAGGCAGAGACACAGGCCCAGACCGGCGAGAGCCGCCCAGCGTCCTCCCGGCCGACTCATGACCGACCCAGGGTCGCCCGCACCACGATGACGGCGCCGTCCCAGCGGAGCGCGAAGCCGACCCCGTCGGCGCCGAAGCGCGGTGCTGTCTCCAGCTCACCCTCGGACGCGGGCCACGACGCGACGAGTTCGTGGCTCGGGTCGTAGACGTACGTGGAGTCCGGCAGGCATGGGCTGATGTACGTGTAACCGCGGTCATCGACGCTGATGTCACAGGGACCGTCCTTCACCAACGGCCCACTGCCGCCGAAGGCGTCGACCTTGTGCCCACTGGCGTCGATGTAAAGGATCCGCCCGTTGTCGTCATTCGTGACGAGCAGTCGCCCGTGCCGGTCCACCATGCCGGGGTGGAAGTGACCTCTGAGGTCGGGGTCGTTCGACAGCCCGCCGATCACCCAGTCCGCCGCTCCCGCAGCGGAGAAGCGCGTGAGCCGCTGTCGTTGGTCATCTTCGACGAAGACGTGACCCGCGTCGTCGACGGTGAGGTCGTAGGGCATCAACAGCTGGGCGTCGGTCGGGCCGAAACTGCCGAACTGTCGCACGAAACGACCGTCCGGCGTGAACACCTGCACCCGAGCGTTTCCGCTGTCCGACACGTACACTGATCCGTCCGACCCCACCGTCAGGTGCCCCGGGACCCACGTCGGGTCGGAGTGGTCCGGAGCAGCGAAGTGGAACTGCCCAGCCCCGCCGCCCGGGGTCCCCCATCGGCGGAGCACACGTCCGTCGGGCGAGATCACGCTGACCCGCTGGCCGTAGTCCGTGAGGTAGATGTTGCCGTCGGGGCCCAGGGCCATGGCGGCGGGGCGGTTCAGTCCCAGCGACTCGGCGGTGAACGTGGCGACCACCTCGAACGCCCTCGTGCCGGCGCTCGTCGATCCGCTGCTGCTGACCCCGGGCTGCGCACCGCCGCATCCAGCCAACATCGAGGTCGCACCGACGGCCACCAGGACGGCTTTGGTCCGTCGATGGACACCGGCGACTGTCGGCATGCCTGTCCCCCCGCCCTGCTGGTCCTTCCGATGGTAGGGGTCACCGCGTGACGGCATACCCGTGCTGGCCACATGATCCGCCTGCCTCGATGGGTAGGCTGCCTCACCATGCGGCATGGCCGTTTGGTGGTCAGTAGCGTGCGCATCGCGGCGGGACTGTTCGTCCTGCTGGTCGGCGTGATGGCTTTTGCCGTGGCGATGGGCCCGGGACGCAACGCGACCTACGCCGCAGCCTCCGAGAGCGCGGCCGTGCTGATGTTGGCCACGTGTTCTGCTCTGGTGGCTGCTGGCCTCGCCACCTCGTTCGGTCGCAGGAGCGTCGGCCCGGGCGACCTGGCCGTACTGGTGGGCCTGGCGTGGGCCGCAGCACCACTCGTCGGCTGGTCGCAGGGGCCGCCCGCTGTGCGGGCCGGCGCTTTGGTGGTGTCCTTGCTCACCGTCCCACTCATCCTTCATCTCGTGGCCGCCGGGGACCCCGGCCGCCGCCCGGTCGTACGGTCGACGGTGGTGCTGGCCTATGCCGTCACATCTGCGGTTACCGTCGTGCAGACGCTGTTCAGGGACCCGTACGTGGACCAGACCTGCTTTGCGAACTGCAGCGTGAACCCGTTCCTCATCCATTCCTTCCCGGACCTGGTCCGGGCGGTGGAGGTGGCTCAGCAGTGGTTCCTGGCCAGTCTGGGGCTGTTGCTGATCGGACTCAGCTCGGCGCGTCTTGCCAGGGGACCGCGCCCAGCCCGTCGACAGACGGCGCCGATCGCCGTGCCGGCGGTGGCGGTGGGAGTCGTGGTGGTCGTCCGGTCCCTGGTCACTTTGGCACGCCCGGTTGAGGACCCTTCCGACGCAGTGCTGTTCACCGGTTACGTCATTGCCTCGGCCACTCTGTTGGCGCTCGCCGTCGGTCTCGGGATGGCCGCGGTCGTTCGGGAGGCGAGGCGCCTCGCTCTGAGCCGCTTCGTCACCGTCCTCGCCGGCGTGCCGGCCGCCGGCGCCCTTGAGGCGGCCCTTGGTGCAGCGGTCAACGATCCCGACCTGCGCCTTGGTTACCACCTACAGGGAGGGGTGGGGGGCCTGGTCGACGCCCGCGGCCGCAGTGTTCTGGAGCTGCGTCCGAGCCGCGGTCGTCACGCGACAACGCTCACCCGGGAGGGCCGACCCATCGCGGTGATCAACCACGCCGGCCCGTACTCAGACCTCGAGGCGCATCTGAGTACCTCGATCCGGCTGGGTTTGGAGAACGAGCGCCTTCAGGCCGAGGAGCTGGCCACGTTCGAGCAGCTCCGTGCCTCGCAAGAACGCATCGTGGAGGCCGGCGACCGGGAACGTCGGCGCCTCGAACGCGACCTCCACGACGGTGCCCAGCAGCGTCTGCTCGCCTTGTCCTACGACATTCGTGTCGCTGGCGCGGCCGCCGCTGCCAACGCCGACACGCACACGGCGTTGACTCTGGAGAGAGCCACCGAGGTCACCCAGGAAGCTCTCCTGGACCTTCGAGAGCTGGCCCGCGGCATCTTCCCGGCAGCCCTGGTCGACGTCGGGCTGGATGCGGCGTTGAGGACGCTCGCCGATCTGGCCCCGCTCCCGGTCGACGTGTGGGTCGACGATGCCCGAGCCCGCGGTCCCGCCGCCGTTGAGTCCGCGGTCTACTTCGCGGTGCTCGAGGCGGTTCAGGACGCTCGGTTACGCCGCGCGACCCAGGTCCGCGTTACTGTCGGGCAGGAGAGGGATCTGTTGGTGGTCGAGGTGAAAGACGATGGCCAGCAACGAATCTCAATGCCGACGGCGTTGACCGACCGGGTCGGGGCGCTGCGTGGGGTCGTGATCTCCGGCGCAGGAGTGTGTCGGATGGAGATCCCGTGCGCGTAGTCGTCGCCGATGACATTCTGCTGACCCGAGCCGGCATCGTGACCCTGCTGGGCCATGCAGGCGTCGAGGTCGTGGCGGAGGCCTCCGACGCGGCTCAGCTTCTCGAGCAGGTCGACCGGCACCGACCGGATGTCGCTCTGGTCGACATCCGGATGCCCCCGACGCACACCGACGAAGGCCTGGTGGCCGCCCGGAAGATCCGCACCGATCACCCCCGAGTGGGCGTACTGGTGCTCTCTCAGTACGTTGAGCCTGCCTACGCCCTGCAGCTGCTGCAGGACCACACCGAACGCGTCGGGTACCTCTTGAAGGACCGGATCTTCGACATCGCCACGGTCGTCGATGCCCTGCGACGGATCTGCGACGACGAGAGCGTGATCGACCCCACGATCGTGGCCCAGATGTTGCGACGGCAACGCGTGGCCAACCCGCTTGACGCGCTGACCACCCGTGAGCGCGAAGTGTTGGGCCTGGTCGCGGAGGGCATCTCCAACAAGGCGCTGGCGGCGCGCCTCGTCGTCGCGGAGCGGACTGTCGAGGCCCACGTCACCCAGATCTTCCTCAAGCTGGGGCTACCGGAGTCGACCGACCAACACCGGCGCGTGGTAGCCGTGCTGACGTACCTGCGCAGCTAACCCGCGAAGGGGGGCAGCGGGCCGGTCGACCCAGGGCCCACGCCGCACGTGCATTGCAGCATCGGGGTCGCCGACCTGCGGTCCCTCGAAAGCGTCGTCAATACTCCCTCGACCGATCTCGGGTCGAGTCGTACTCTCAGTGTTGATGACAACCTCGTCCTGACGAACCGCTCGCCCGGTTGGGCTATGGCGGCGTGCCCGCAGGCCGCCGCAGTCCGGATCCCGCGAGCGCGATGTGACCGCATCCCGTCCGTGTCTCGTCAGGAAGTCTCGTGATTCGTCGTCTGCTCTGGTCGCCGATGCGACCCGCCCGCCCCCAAACCGTCTACTACCTGTTGGGTGGCGGGACGTCGTTCCTGCTTGTCCTCGCCTTCACGCTCAACCAGGTCTACTACGTCACCGTGGTCGGCCTCGGCCCACTCGAGATGATCCTGGTCGGAACCCTGCTGGAGGCGACATGCTTCTTGTTCGAGATCCCGACCGGTGTGGTCGCCGATCTGTACAGCCGGCGCCTGTCCGTCGTCGTCGGCGTGACGTTGGTGGGGGCCGGGATGCTCCTGCAAGGGCTCATCCCCACGTTCGCTGCGGTCCTGGTCGCTCAGGTGGTGTGGGGGACCGGCGTCACCTTTCTCTCCGGGGCCGACCAGGCCTGGCTTGCCGACGAGATCGGTGAGGACGCCATCGGCGTGGTGTTCACCCGTGAGACCCAGCTCAGTCTCGCGCTCACACTGCTGGCGCCCATCGCCGCCGGCGCCCTCGGGCTGCTCGGGCTGGGTGTGCCGGTCGCCGTCTCCGGCGCCGGCTTGCTCGCCCTCGCGGTCGTCCTTCTCCTCGTGATGCCGGAGGAGCACTTCCAGCGCACACCCGCCGCGGAACGGGAGTCCGTACGGCACCTGGTCCGCCAGGCGCGGGAGGGACTGCGGGTCGCCCGGGTCCGCCCGGTGGTCCGGACCATCGCCCTGGTCAGCCTCGTCGTGGGACTGGCCAGCGAGGCGTTCGACCGGCTCTGGACCGTCCGGGTGCTCGACTCGTTCATACTGCCGGACATCGGCGGCCTGAACGGTCAGGTGGTCTGGTTCACCGCCATCGCGCTCGCCGGCACGCTGGTCTCCCTCGTCGTGTCCCTGGTCGTCAACCGGACCGCCCCTCGCCTGGTCGGTGCCGAGCATCCGCACCGGCTGCTCGCCGTACTGGTGGGGCTCCAGGTGCTCTCCGTAGTGTCAGTCGCGCTGGGTGGCAGCCTCTGGCTCGTCCTGGCAGCCCTGTGGGGTCGCGGTGCCGCCGGGGCGGTGGCGGCCCCGATCCGCTCCGCCTGGCTGAACCGGAACCTCTCGTCCCCGACCCGCGCCACCGTCATCTCGATGACCGCGCAGCTCGACGCGGTCGGTCAGGTCATCGGAGGCCCACCTCTTGGCGCCTTGGCCGTACGCACGTCCACCCCGACGGCGCTCCTCGCCAGTGCGCTCGTGCTCACGCCGGCCGTGCTGCTTTACGCCCGGCCCCGCAGCGACCGCCCCACCCCCAAGGAGTCCGAGCGGCAGCACCACCACGAGGCTGGTCAGGGCGGACAGCCCGCTGAAGGCCACCCACCCTTCAAGGGCCGACCGGATCTCGACCATCGCCAGGACTAGCCCGGTAAAGGCCTCGGTGGCCCAGCCATGCGAACCGGAGCCTGGGGGTGGGCGTGGTGAGCGCGGATCACCACGAGACGTCGAACGCACCGCACTCGTTCCGTGACCGCCTTGGCCAAGGGAGTTGGACGCCGACGGTATGGCCCGCGCGGACCGCCGGAACATGCCGATGTGAGGAGCGAGTGCAGCACCGTCGGGACCACGCCCTCTCCCGTTGGGCAGTCTCGTCACTCAATGGCTGCCGCCCGCAGCTCTAGACCCCGGCCAGGAACCGATGCGGGTTGTCGACCATCACGGCCTGCTCGACCGCCTCGCCGAGGTCTCGCCTCAACCGCGGCAGGAACGTCCGGCCGAGGACGTCCATCCCTGGCCCACCGGCATACGCCCGGAGCATGCCCCGCCGGCCGACGTCGGTGCCAAGGAGCACCTGGCCTCTGTGCCCCATCGCGCCCACGGCAGAGATGAGCTCCAGCACCGCGGCGTCCGAGTGGTACTTCGTGCGCCCGATGGTGTCGTAGCCGAGAAACGCCCCGCGAGAGGCGATCTCGGCGTGCAGACCCGGGTCGAGGTTGCGGTCCATATGGGCCAGCATCACCCGGCTGGCCGGCACGCCACCCGCGTCGAGCAAGTCCAGAATCTCGTGGCTCGCCGTGCCCACCTCGGCGTGCACGGCCACCGGCACCCCGGTCCGGACTGCGGCCTGCGCCCCCGCCTCGAACCACCGCCGTTCCATGGACTGCACCACGTGATAGCTGGCCCCGAGCTTGATGATGCCGGCCCGCACCGGCGTCACAAGAGGCCGTGGACCCTGCCAGTCGCGCTCGTCGATCCCGGTCTCGAGGTCGGTGACCATGAGGTCGGCCAGCTCGTCGACGGCGAGGGTGTGCACCCAGTGGCCGGCGGGGTAGTGAGCCTTGCGGTGGATGCCCGTCGCCAGCACGACGTTGACGCCGGTCTGCCGGGACAGCTCCGCCGAGTCGGAGGGCCTGCGCCCCAACCCCATCGGCGTGAGGTCGACGATGGTCTCGATGCCGCTCTCGCGGACCCGCCGCACCTCCTCCACCATCCGGTCGAGGTCCTGGAACTCCTCACCCGGCAGCACCGGGCTGCGTAGGAAGAGGTGCTCGTGGGCGTCGACGCGCCCGAGGGCGTCCCCCTCCACCGGCCCCAGCACGGTCATCACCCTCATGTGGTCATCCTGACCTCAGACCAGCGCGCCGGCGGCAGTCAGCCGCTCACGCAACATCGTCGTGTCGACCTCACGCACCGGCACTCCCGAATCGGCGGCCATCGCGGCCGCCACCCCCACGGCGTGGCCCATCGCCATGCACTGCGCGATCGACCGGGCTGACGCATGCGCCTCGTGCGTCGCCGAGAAGAACCGCCCCGCGGCCAACAACCCGTCGAGCGCTACCGGCACGAGCGTCCCGAACGGGATGCCGTAGGTCGCGCCGTCCGGCTCAGCCAGCCCGCCCACGTACTCCCACTTGGTCGCGCCACCGGCGGAGTGGTCCTCGATCGGGGCGCCGCACCGCGCGATGTCGTCGTCGTGTGAGCGGCCCTCGCGGAAGTCCTCACCGCTCAAGACGAAACAACCTACGAGCCGCCGCGTCTCCCGGATCCCCAGCCGCGGCGACGTACCCAGGAGGTATGACTTCTCGAACCCCGGCACCCGGTCGTGGAGGAACCGCGCGTACTCCCAGCTCTGCCGGCGCCCCTCCTGCTCCGCGCGGGTCAGCTCCCACGGGTCGGTGAGGTCGCGACCGGCGACCCGGGTCATGTTCGCGTGGCGCACACCGGGCACCGTCGTCACGTGGATGGACCCCTCGCGTCGGGGCAGCGCATACGTGCCCGTCTCGATCGCCTCGGCCATCAGCGCGTGGATCTCCTTAGTGGTGGCCGGTTCCGCCGCCACGCCGCCGAGCCGGAACGTCGACGTCGCGGGCTGGATGCCGTCCAGCGGCAAGCTCGGGGCCAGCTCGGCTCCCGCGCGCCAGGCGACGTCGCCGTCGCCGGTCGCGTCGACCACGACGGCCGCGTCGAGCCGCATCGGGCCGGCGCGGGTCTCGACCACGACGCCCACCACCCGCCCGTCCGCGACGACCGCCGCGGTGACGAGCCCGTAGAGCAGCACGTCAGCCCCCGCCGAGACGACCAGCTCGTCCCACAGCACCTTGAGGGCCTCGGGCTCGTAGGTGACGCCGGTGCCCGCGCCATAGGTGTTGGGCCGCTCGAACGACATCCCGCGCGCCGCCAGCCGCTCGCACACCTCCCAGCCCACCCCGCCGACCACCCGCGCGTTCCCCTCGCCCGGGGCATAGAAGCCGTAGAACGTGTCGAGCACCCGGGTGCCGGTGCCGCCCAGGAAGCCGCCGCCCTCGACGAGCAGGGTGCGGGCACCCGCCCGGGCCGCCGCGACGGCGGCGCTGCTGCCCGCCGACCCGCCGCCGACGACCAGCACGTCGCCGCTCCAGCCGCAGCGCAGGTCGGCGACCTCGTCCGGCGCATACCTCGTCTGCGGGCTCATGAGCCCACCGCCGCCCACGGGCGGCCTCCGAGGCTCCAGCCGCCGTCGACCGGCACGGCCGCGTTGGTCGTCTGCCCCGACTCCGGGCCGACCAGCCAGGCGACGGCCGCCGCCACGTCCGCCGCCGACGCGGGGGCCCGCGTGAGGGGCATGAGCTCGGGGAAGCGCGCCTGGATACGCGGTTCGCCCAGCGCGCGCGCCGCCATCGGGGTGTCGACGAGACCGGGGGAGACGAGGTTGACCCGGATGCCGCGTGCGGCCCCCTCGTAGGCGGCGGCCTCGACCAGCGGAACGAGCCCGGCCTTGGCGACGCGGTAGGCCGCGGTGAGGAAGTCGGGGTCGAGGCCCGACGCGAGCGCTGACCCGACGAGAACGACGGAGGCGCCGTCGGCCGCGTGGCGCAGGGCGGCCCGCAGCACCCGGAACGCGGCGGTGAGGTCGACGCGCAACACCTCGTCCCAGCCCTCGTCGCTGCACTCGCTCACCGGGCCGTCCCCGAGCCGGCGCCCGCTCATCCCGACCGCGTGGACCACCGCCGTGAAATGAGGCCCGGCCAGGCCGGCCGCCACCCGCTCGGCCACCCCCGGTGCGGTGACGTCCTCCTCGGGGCGGTCGGAGCCGTGGACGTCGAAGCCGTCGGAGGCGAGGCGCACCGCACAGGCCGCGCCGATGCCCCCGGTCGACCCGGCCACCCAGGCGCGCGGCGCGCCCGCGACACTCACGGCGCGACCCGCAGCACCGCGGCTTTGCGTTTCGCGTGCTCGAGGTAGGCGCCCTCGAAGAGCTGGGTCGACTCCCGCGCCCCAACGACCTGGGAGCCGGTCAGCACCGGGAGCACGACCCCGCGGTCGGCCAGCCGCTGGGCCGTCAGCACCTTGAGGGTGTTGACGATGGCGATGTTGGCGACCGTGCTCACCGGCCCCACCTTGTGCGGCCAACCGTCGATGGTCACAGCGGCGTCGCCGAGGGGGGTGCACAGGTCGATGACGACGTCGGCGTGGTCGGCGAGCACCGTGCCCGAGGCGTGGGTGGCCGGCACCGAGTGGGCCTCGAGCATCGACGTGACGGCGATGACCGACAGGCCCGCCTTCTTGGCGAGCATCGCCGTCTCCACCGGCACGGCGTTGCGCCCGCCCGCGCTGAAGATGAGCATCGCGTCGGTCTCGCGCAGGGCGAAGTTGGCGAGCATCGCCTCGGCCAGCCCCGGCATCCGCTCGATGAACATGGCCTGCCGCTGCCCGTTGGCCCCGGCGATCTCGGTGTGGAACGTCATCGACAGCTCGACGATGGGGTGCCAGCCGGGGTAGGAGCCGTAACGGGGGAACATCTCCTCGACGGGTATGCGTGAGTGTCCGGTGCCGAAGGTGTGGACCACCCCGCCGCCGCCGATGGCGTCGGCCGCGATGTCGGCGGCCGCCTCCAGCGCGGCCTGCTGGGTACTCTCGATGGCGTCGAGCACCCGCCGCGCCTCGTCGAACCAGGTCATCAGGCGTCGCTTTCGTCGGGCGGGTGGAGTGAGGTGGGGCCGGCCGCGTCCTGCGAGCGGTCCCGCGCATACAGGGCGGCGCCGAGCGATCCGGCGCGAGAGCCGAGCAGGCCGGGGACGACGCCGACCTCTCCGGTCAGCGAGGTGCGTTCGGCGAGCACCCGCTCGACGGGCGGAGCGAGGTGGTGGAAGGCGGCGGCCAGACCGCCGCCGAGCACGACCGTCGTCACGCCGGTGACGAGGCAGCAGCCGGCTGCCGCCATACCGATCGCGGTGCCCGCGCGCTCGAAGGCGGCGAGGGCGAAGGGGTCGCCCGCGTCGGCGGCGGCCGAGACCATGGCGGCGGTGAGGGTGTCGACGCGGCCGTCGCACTGCTCACGCAGGAGGGGGGACTGGCCGGTGAGCACCGCGCGGGCCACGGCCCCGACGATGGCGGACGCCGAGGCCACCGTTTCGAGGCAGCCGGTGGCGCCGCAGCCACAGCGCTCGCCGTGGGGCACGACGGGTATGTGACCCATCTCGGGGGTGTGGTCGTGGTCCTCGACGACGAGCCGGCCGCCCCGGGCCAGCGCGCCGCCGACCCCGGTGCCGAGGGTGAGGAACAACGTGTCCGCCCGGCCGACGCCGGCCCCCTGGTGCAGCTCGGCGTAGCCGAAGGCCCGGGCGTCGTTGAGCACCCACAGCGGCGTTCCGGTGCGCCGGCGCACCTCCTCGCCCACCGGGCGACGCCACCACCGGC
>JBDSYO010000084.1:0-9009 GCA_039925625.1 Lapillicoccus sp.
TGCGCATCACGCCGAAACCGTTGCGCGGCGGGCGTTTCCGTAGCTACCACGATCACCGGATGGCGACCGCCGGCGCGGTCCTCGGGTTGCGCATACCCGGCGTCCTCGTCGAGGACATCGGCACCACGGCCAAGACGCTGCCCGACTTCCCCGGCCTCTGGCGGTCCATGCTCGGGCCGGCGGCTCATCCCGCTGGCGCCAAGGCGGCTGCGCGCCGATGAGCTGGCGCGACCTCGACGAGTCCGACGTCCGCGTCCGCCCCAACCCGCGGGGGTCCCGCCGGCGCACCAAGGAGCGACCCGCGCACGCCGACGCGGTGCCCGGGTTCGTCATCGGGGTCGACCGCGGCCGGTATGCCGTGCTGCTCGCCG
This sequence comes from Lapillicoccus sp., assembly GCA_039925625.1. Lineage (GTDB taxonomy): Bacteria > Actinomycetota > Actinomycetes > Actinomycetales > Dermatophilaceae > Lapillicoccus. Next base: position 372 of record JBDSYO010000084.1, read on the forward strand.
CGGGAGTGGGCGGTCGCCGGACGCCGGAGCGCACCGTCACCGCGATGCGCGCGCGTGAGCTCGGCCGCAAGAGCGTCGTCGTCGGTGACGACGTGGCCCTGGTCGGGGACACGGCCGGCGGGCCGGACGCGCTGGCCAGGATCGTGCGGGTCGAGCCCCGGCGCTCCCTGCTGCGGCGCAGCGCCGACGACACCGACCTGGTCGAGCGGGTCATCGTCGCCAACGCCGACCAGCTCGTCGTCGTCTCGGCGCTCGCCAACCCCGAGCCACGGCCGCGCCTCATCGACCGCTGTCTCGTGGCGGCGTACGACGCGGGGCTCGAGCCGCTGCTCGTCCTCACCAAGGCCGACCTCGTGGAGCCCGACGCGTTCCTCGCCGCCTACGCTCCCCTCGCCGTCCGCTACGTCGTCACCCGCCGCGACCCCTCTGACCCCGTGGCTGTCGTGGGCATCGACGAGATCCGCGAGCACCTCGCCGGCCGGGTCTCGGTGCTGATCGGCCACTCCGGGGTGGGCAAGTCGACCATCGTCAACCGCCTCGTCCCCGACGCAGAGCGGGCGGTGGGGATCGTCAACGACGTCACCGGGCGCGGGCGGCATACCTCGACGTCCACCGTGGCCCTGCCCCTTCCCGGCGACGACGGCTGGGTCATCGACACCGCCGGCATCCGCTCGTTCGGGCTGGCCCACGTCGAGCCCGAGCGGATCATCACCTTCTTCCCCGACCTCGAGCCGGGGACGCAGGAGTGCCCCCGCGGCTGCACCCACGACGAGCCGGAGTGCGCGCTCGACGCCTACGTCGCCTCCGGTGCGGCCGGACCGGCCGGCCCCTCGCGGCTGGACTCCGTGCGGCGGCTGCTGCGGGCCCGCTACGGCACGCCCGAGGTGTCCGAGCCGGCGGACGACGGCGGGCCTTGAACCAGCCGCCCTAGGCTGACGTCACCTCAAGCAGACCACGCCATCCGGTCGCCACCCCAAGGAGCCTCATGTTCGACACCATCGCTGGTCTGCCGCTGCATCCGCTCGTCGTCCACGCCGTCGTCGTCCTGCTCCCTCTGATGGCGGTGCTGACCGTGGTGGTCGCGGTGCGCAAGAACCTGCGGGAGCGGTTCAGCTGGTGGGTCGTCGGGGCCAACGGGGTCATCTTCCTCATCACCCTGGTCACCAAGGAGGCCGGCGAGTCCCTGCAGAAGTCGCTGGGAGGCCAGGTCGCGAAGGAGCACGGCGAGCTGGGCAGCGTGCTGCCGTGGTTCGCCCTCTTCCTCGCCCTGGCGTCGGCCGCGACCGCTGTCGCCAACCGCAACAAGGCCCTCGGGCCGGTCGCTGTCGTCGTCTCGATCGTCGCCGCCGTGGCCGCGGTGTTCTGGACCGTCCGCACCGGCGACTCGGGAGCGCGCGCCGTCTGGGGTCGCTGACTCCCGGCTAGCGTGGGCCGGTGCCCAGCTACGACGACGACCTCCGCCTCGCCCACGTCCTCGCCGACGCCGTCGAGCGGGTGACGATGACGCGGTTCCGGGCCGAGGACCTCGTCGTGGAGTCGAAGCCCGACCTCACGCCCGTCACCGACGCCGACCGCGCCGCCGAGGAGCACATCCGGGCCCAGCTCAAGCGCACCCGACCCCGCGACGCCGTGGAGGGCGAGGAGTTCGACACCACCGGACACGGTCCCCGTCGCTGGGTCATCGACCCGATCGACGGCACGAAGAACTTCGTGCGCGGCGTTCCGGTCTGGGCCACGCTCATCGCGCTGGTCGACGAGGGTATGCCGGTGGTGGGGCTGGTCTCGGCGCCGGCGCTCGGGCGGCGCTGGTGGGCCGCGCAGGGTTCCGGTGCCTGGTCCGGGCGGTCGTTGTCCGCGGCGAAGAGCATCCACGTCTCGAAGGTCGCCACCCTCGAGGACGCCTCGCTGTCGTACTCCTCGTTGTCGGCGTGGCGTGGGGTCGAGCGCTACGACGCCTTCCTCGGCCTCGCCGACGAGTGCTGGCGCAGCCGCGCCTACGGCGACTTCTGGTCCTACATGCTCGTGGCCGAGGGCGCCGTCGACATCGCCGCCGAGCCCGAGCTCGCGGTCTACGACATGGCCGCGCTGGTGCCCATCGTGACCGAGGCCGGTGGCCGGTTCACCGCCCTGGACGGGTCAGCCGGGCCGTGGGGCGGTAGCGCGGTCGCGACGAACGGGCTGCTCCACGATGAGGTCATGGCCCGGCTCGGCACTCCCCCACCGGACTCAGATGCTGGCGGGTTCCATGGGCTCCGGCGCGCAGAACCCGGCAGCATCTGAGTCCGGTCGCCGACGACGCGGCGGGAGTCAGTCGAAGAGCACCAGCTGGTCGCGCTCGGTGGGGACGCCCTCGAGGCGCAGCAGCGCCGACTTGCGCGGCAGTCCCCCGCCGTAGCCCGTCAGCATCCCGTCCGCGCCGATGACCCGGTGGCAGGGCACGACGATCGACAGAGGGTTGGCGCCGTTGGCCGCCCCGACGGCGCGCGAGGCGCCCTGTGGCATACCGAGCGCCGCCGCGATGGCGCTGTACGTCGTCGTCGTCCCCCACGGGATGCGGGCGAGCTGCGCCCAGACCGCCTGCTGGAACGCCGTCCCCGTCGCGCGGAGCGGCAGGTCGAAGACCCGGCGCTCACCGTCGAAGTACTCGCACAGCTGCACGGCCGCGGCGGCCAGCGCGGACGCATCGTCGTGGGCCACCTGCGCGTCGTCGTCGCGCGCCCGGCGCAGACCGTCGAACCAGACGTGGGTCAGGGCCCCCTGTGAGGCGACGAGCAGCAGCGGTCCGACCGGCGAGTCCACGACGACCTGCGCCCGCCTGGCCGGCTCATCTCCAGCCCGCCTCGCCACCGCGGTCTACCCGCTGACCACCGTGACGTCACCCCGCCCGAGGGCCCGGATGCCGTCGGCGTGGGCTGCGGCGTCGCCGACGACGACGACGGTCCAGCCGCCGTCGACGAACGCCCGGTATGCCGCGTCGAGCCGGGCCGGGTCGACCCGGGTCAGGTCACGCAGGGTGTCGGTCGTGAACTGGGTGGTCAGCCCCTCGAAGGCGAGGGAGGCGGCCTCGTCGGCGATGGCGTCGGCCGTGGCGTAGCGGGCCGCCGCCGTCATGGCGATGTAGTCGACGCCCTGCTTGGTCTCGTCGGGGGTGAAGCCCTCGCGGGCGGTGTCGAGCAGTCCGAGCAGGATGTCGAGGGCCTCGACCGTCGCATCGCCCCTCACGCTGCCGCTGGTGACGAAGAGCCCACCGCGCCGGCGCGGCCGGAACGACGAGCGGATGCCGTAGGTGAAGCCCTTCTCCTCGCGCAGCACGGCGTCGACCCGGGCGTTGGGTGAGCCGCCGAGGACGAAGCCGAGCACCGGATAGGGCGCCCACCCGCCGGCCACCTGACGGTCGGGACCGGGGCACGCCACGCTCAGCTCGGACTGCACGGAGCCGGGCCGGTCGACGAGGACGATGCCCACCCGGTCGGGCGCCGGCCGCGCGGCCACCGGCTCGGCCGGGGGCGTCCAGCCCTCGGGAGCCGACCAGCCGCCGAGCGCCCGCTCCACGGCGGCGAAGCCGTCGACGTCGGCGAGGTCGCCCGCCAGGACGAGCGTGGCCCCGGTCGGTGCCACGTGCTGGGCGTGGAACCGCACCACGTCGTCCCGGGTGATCGCCGCCACGCTCTGCCTGGTGCCCGCCGTCGGCCGGCTGGCCCGCTCGGCCGGGTCGAAGAACCGGGCGATGAGCTCCATGGCTCCACGCTGTGCCGCGACCGAGCGCTCCTGCTCGATCTCGGCGAGGCGCTGCTTGACGTGGCGGTCGACTTCGGTGGCGGGGAAGGCCGGCTCCGTGAGCGCCTGCCGCAGCAGCTCGAGCGCGTAGTCGAGGTGGCGCTTGGCGACGTCGAGGTCGACGCCGAGACCGGAGTCGGAGGCACCCGCGCCGAGCGCCACGCCGCGCCGCTCGAGCAGCCGAGCGAACTCCGCCGACCCGTGCAGCGCCGTGCCCTCGTCGAGGGTGCGGGCCATGATCGTCGCGACCCCCTCGATGTCGCGCGGCTCGCGCGACAGCGGCAGGGGCACCGACAGGCGTACCGAGTGGACGTACTGCCCCGGCACGTCGTAGACGACGACCTGCAGCCCGTTGTCGAGGGTGCGCCGCTGGGGCGTCGGGAAGGTGTAGGGCTCGGCGGGGACGACCGTCGGCCGGGGCACGCCCTCGGCGTCGCCAGCCGGGCCGATCGGGCTGGTCGTGGTGTCGGTGCTCACGCCACTGCCTCCTGCTCCTGCACGAGATACGAGACCACGGCGCGGGACTCCGGCCGGAGGTAGGTCGCCGCGGCCGCCTGCACCTGCTCCGCCCCGAGAGCGGTGTAGCGCTCGAGCAGGGAGTTGACGTAGTGCGGGTCGTCGGCGAGCAGGGCGTAGTGGCAGATGAGGTCGGCCCGCTCCTCCTGGCTGGCCAGCGCACTGAGCCAGGACCGCTCGGTCTCGGCCAGCGACGACTCCAGCTCGACGTCCTGCGGGCCCTGCGCGATGAGCCGGTCGAGCTCCTCGCCGACGGCCGCCTCGACGGCCCCGGGGTCGACGCCCGCGGCGATGTCGATGATGAGCAGGCCCAGGGAGACGCCGTCGACGAACCCCATGGCGTGGGCGTGGACGGCCGTGGCCGACTGCTCGTCGCGCACCAGGCGCTGGACGAGCCGCGAGGTGCTGAGGCCCCCGAGGACGTCGATGGCCAACGACGCCGCGAGGAAGTCGTCGGTGGTGTCCACCGGCAGGCGCCACGCGAGGTGCAGCCGGTCGTTGGGCACCTCCCGCGCCCGCTCCAGCCGCACCGGCGCGGCGAGCGGGGGCAGGGCGTGGGCGGCGGGCTCCGGCGGCTCGGCGGAGGCGGGGAGAGGTCCGAAGTAGCGCTCCACCGCCGCGAAGGCCGTCTCCGCCTCGACGTCGCCGACGATGGTCAGCACGGTGTTGTTGGGGCCGTAGTAGCGCCGGAAGAACGCGTGGACGTCGTCGACGCTCGCCGCGTCGAGGTCCTCCATCGAGCCGATCGTCGGGTGGTGGTAGGGGTGGCCCTCGGGGAAGACCGTCGCGTAGACGTCGATCAGCGCCGTGCCGTAGGGCACGTTGTCGTAGCGCTGGCGCTTCTCCTCCTTGACCACGTCGCGCTGGTTGTCGAGGTTCTCCTGGTTGACCGCCTCGAGGAGGTGGCCGTGCCGGTCGGCCTCGAGCCACAGCGCCAGCTCCAGGGCCCCCTTGGGCACGGTCTCGAAGTAGTTCGTGCGGTCGAACCACGTCGTCGCGTTCAGCCGTCCGCCCTCGGCCATGAGCGCCGAGAAGTGCTCACCCGAGGCGACGTTCTTCGAGCCCTGGAACATCAGGTGCTCGAAGAGATGGGCGAAACCGGTGCGCCCCGCCCGTTCGTGCCGCGAGCCCACGTTGACCCACAGGTTGACCGTGACGGTGGGCACGGTGTGGTCCTCGGAGACGACGACCCGCAGGCCGTTGGACAGCGTGCGCTCGGCAATGGGGTACGCGATGTCGGCCACGCGCAGACCCTACGCGACCACGCCGACGCACCAGCGGGGGTGGACGGCAGCCGGGTATGCGTCAGGGCAGGTGCGGCTGGTGCGCCTCGCCGAGGCGCTCGATGGCCTCGCGGGCGAAGACCTGCTGCTCGGTGATGGCGCGCTCGGCCCGGCCGCGGCCGAGGACCGAGATGAACCAGTGCAGCAGCGTCGTGATCCGCGACTTGAAGCCGATGAGGTAGAAGAGGTGGATCACCAGCCAGAGCATCCAGGCGACGAAGCCGCCGAACCGGAGCTTGCCCACACTGGCCACGGCCGAGAACCGCGACACCGTGGCCATCGAGCCCTTGTCGAAGTAGTGGAACGCCGGGTCGGTCGGACGGCCCGCGAGGCGGTGCTTCACCTGCTTGGCCGCGAACTTGCCCCCTTGGATGGCCACCTGCGCCACACCGGGCAGGTTGTCGAGGGCGATCATGTCGCCGACGACGAACACCTCCGGGTGGCCGGGGAGCGTGAGGTCGGGGTTGACCTTGACCCGTCCGGCCCGGTCGACCTCGGCCTCGCTCTGCGCGGCGAGGATGCCCCCGAGCGGGCTGGCCTGCACGCCCGCCGCCCAGACCTTCGCGACGGACTCGATGCGGCGGCGGTAGCCCTTCTGCGGGCCGGACATGTCTTCGACCTCGATGCCGGTCGGGTCGATGTCGACGACCTTGGCGCCGAGCTGCACGTCGACGCCCATCTTCTCCAGACGCCGCTGGGCGATCTCGCCGAGGCGTTCGCCGAAGGCCGGCAACACCTGGGGCGCGGCGTCGAGGAGGGTGATCTGGCTCATCGTGGGGTCGATGTGCCGGAAGTCGCGGCGCAGCGTGCGCCGGGAGAGCTCGGCGATCTGGCCCGCCATCTCGACCCCGGTCGGCCCGGCGCCGACGACGACGAAGGACATCAGCCGCGCCGCCTCCTGCTTGTCGCCGCGCAGCGCGGCCAGCTCGGCCTGCTCGAAGCTGCCGAGGATGAGCCCGCGCAGCTCGAGAGCGTCGTCGACGTCCTTCATGCCCGGGGCGAACCGCGCGAACTGGTCGTTGCCGAAGTAGGACTGGCCGGCACCGGCGGCGACCACCAGGGAGTCGTAGGGGGTCACGGCCGTGCGGCCGAGGCTGACGGAGGTGACCGTCCGCGCGCCCAGGTCGATGTCGCTCACGTCGCCGAGGATGGTCGTCACGTTGGGCTGGTTGCGCAGGATCTCGCGGGTGGCGGGGGCGATCTCGCCCTCGGAGAGGATGCCGGTGGCGACCTGGTAGAGCAGCGGCTGGAACAGGTGGCTCGTCGTTCTGGCGATGAGGGTGATGTCCACGTCGGCGCGCTTCAGCGCCCGGGTGGCGAAGAGCCCGCCGAACCCCGACCCGATGACGACGACGCGGTGACGGGTGGCCGGTGCGAGAGCGTTCACATCAGAGGCAACCGTCGCCGGGAGGAGGTCATTCCGTCATCGGCTGCGATGCCCGTCAGCGGCCCGCAGGACGGTGCCGTCGAGCGGGTGCTCGAAACGGCTAGCGTGCGGGTATGCCGTCTCCGGAGCCCGCCGCCGACGCGCCTGCCGACGGTGGCCGGATCGGCTGGCTCGACCTCTCGGCGGGCGTCGCGGGCGACATGCTGCTGGGCGCGCTGGTCGGCGCCGGCGCCGAGCTGGCGGCGATCCAGCGGTTCGTCGACCTGGTCCTGCCGGGCACCGTCCGGCTCGAGTCCCACCGGGTCGACCGGGCCGGGCTGCAGGCCACCAAGGTCGACGTTGTCCCGCTCGTGGACGACCACCACCACCGGCCCTGGGCCACCATCCGCGACCTCCTGGTGGCTGCGCCCCCCACGCTGCCCGATAGCGTGCGCCGCACCGCCCTGCGTGTGTTCGAGCGGCTCGCGACGGTCGAGGGCGAGGTCCACGGCGTACCGACCGACGAGGTCGTGCTGCACGAGGTGGGCTCCTGGGACTCGGTCGCCGACATCGTGGGCGTCTGCGCCGGCCTGCACCTGCTCGGCGTGACCGACCTCGTCGCCGGGCCCGTGGCGGTGGGCTCGGGGTCGGTCCGCACCGCCCACGGCACCCTGCCCGTGCCCGTGCCCGCCGTCCTCGGGCTGCTGGAGGGCTGGAGCGCCCAGGCCTCCGGCACCGGCGAGCTGGCCACCCCCACCGGCGTCGCGCTGGTCACGACCCTCGCGCACGAGGAGCCGGGTATGCCGCCGATGCGCGTCGAGCGCTCGGCCGCCGGAGCCGGGACCCGCGACACCCCTGGCCGGCCCAACGTCGTGCGCCTCGTCCTCGGCCGGCCCGCCGGCCGACCGACGGGTCCCGGTGAGCCGGCGGAGCTGGCGGTCCTCGAGGCCAACGTCGACGACCTCGACCCCCGGGTCTGGCCGACCGTCCTGACCGCCCTCCTGGACGGCGGTGCCGCGGACGTGTGGCTCGTGCCGATCGTCATGAAGAAGGGGCGGCCGGCGCATACCCTCTCCGTGCTCTGCTCCCCCGATGCCGCGGCCTCGCTCCGTGACCTCGTCCTCGACCTGACCACCACCCTGGGCGTCCGGCAGTCGGCGGTGCAGCGGTGGTCGCTCGAGCGTGCGTGGGCCGACGTGGACGTCGACGGGGTGACGGTGGCCGTCAAGGTCAGCCATCGCCACGGGCACCTCGTTCACGCCACTCCCGAGTTCGCCGACGTCGAGGCGGCTGCGGCGAGCCTGGGCCGGCCGGTGCGCGACGTCCTCGCCGCCGCGGTCGCCGCCGCTCAGGCGGCCGGCCTGCGGCGCGGTGGCCCGGTGCCGCCCGCGGGTCTGCGGATTGACAGCCCGCCCCGGTCGCCATAGCGTCTGCTCCGCCAGATCGGCGAGGAGACGGGGACCCGTGTGATGAGCCGATGTCGTCGAAGCCGATCCCCGCACTGGCGCGCCATCGTCGTTGCGGTGGTGACCCTCGTCGCGGCGGTCATCGTCCCGATGGCCTCCAGCACCGCCGACGCCGCCAACGCGACCGCCTGCAGCGCTCGGGTCAACAACACTGCGAAGAAGCTCGTCGACTGCGTGACGGAAGCGGACCTCTGGAACCACATGGTGAGGTTCCAGGCCATTGCGGACGC
>JBDSYO010000085.1:0-5374 GCA_039925625.1 Lapillicoccus sp.
GTGGCGGAGGACCAGTGGCTCGACGACGGAGCGACGACCGACGGCGTGATCCGCTGAGGCGACTAGAGTCCACCCTGGCGACGAGCGGGCGACCGGTGCCGACCCGGCTGCCGGCGACCGCGGGGAACGCCGGAGAGCAGGACAGGTGAGCACCAGCACGCAGTCGGCCGACCTCGTCCGGCTGACCGTGTCGGCGGGGGACCGCACCATGGACCTCGTCCTGCCCTCACGCCTACCGTTGGCCGAGATCCTTCCCGAGGTGGCCTCCCTCGTGGGGTCGCTCGACGCCTACGAGGCCTATGGCGGCTACGCCCTCGTCGCTGCGGACGGACACGCGCTCGACCTTGACGCGAGCTTCCTCGCCCAGGGCGTGCACGACGGCACCGTGCTGACCCTCGTGACCGGCGCGGAGGCCGAGGAGAAGAAGGTCTACGACGACGTGGTCGAAGCCGTCGCCGACGCGGTGGAGGGTCTCGGCGCCGGCTGGACCAGCCAGAACTCCCGGGCGACGGCCCTGGGCCTGTCGGCCCTGCTGCTCGTGCTCGGGGCCGCCGCCCTGTTCCTCCAGCGCCAGGGGGGCGTGGTCGTCACCCTCGTCGCCGGCGTCGCGACGGTCCTGCTGCTCCTGGCTGGAGCGGTGTTCGCCCGCGTGCGGATCGACGTCGCGGCGGCGTCCGTCGTCCTCGTCGCCGCCGCCCTGTTCGCCGTCGTTGCCGCCCTGAGCGCCGTGACCGGCGACCCGCGCAAGCTCGCCCTCGTCGTGGCCGGGGGCGTGCTCGTCGTCGTCGGCCTGGTCAGCATGGCCCTGCTCCGGCAGCACTCCTGGGCCTTTCTACCCGAGGTGGTGCTGGGCGTCGCAGCGGCCGCTGCGGGCGGCATGGCGCTGCTCACCTCCATCGACCCCGACCGGGTCGTCGCGGTCATCGTCGTCGTCGCCGTGGTGCTCGGCAGCCTCATCCCCTGGTTCGCCCTGAGCTCGGCCCGCACCATGGTCGTGCCCATGCAGAGCGAGACGGAGATCCTCGGCGACCCCGCCCCGATCGACCCCGGCCGGGTCACCCGCGGCGTCGACCTGGCCCACGACCTCGTCCTCGGGATGTCGCTCAGCGTCGCGCTCGTCGTCATCGTCGGAGCCCCTGCCGTCGTCCAGCTGGGCTGGGCCGGGCTGGGCATCGTGTGGGCTGCCGGAGTCGTACAGATGATGCGCACCCGGCAGTTCCTCCTGGCCCGCGACGTCGTCGTCGGGCTCGTGGGGGGCGCCTTCGGCGTCGTCGCCGGCACGGTCACCGCCCTCGTGCAGCGTCCGGGGTGGGGGGTCGTCATCGGCCCCGTCATCGGGGTGGCCGCCGCGGCGGTGCTGGTCAGCCTCGCGGTGCCCGAGAAGGCGACGGTGCGCAAGGGCCGGTTGCTCGATGTCAGCGAGGGGCTCGCCCTGTTCGTCCTCGTGCCGCTGCTCGTCATCGCGCTCGGCCTCATCGCCGCCATCCGGAGCTGACCGTGGCCAGCAAGCGCGACCTCGTCGAGGCCCACGCCTACAACCGGCGCAGGCTGGTGTCGGCGTTCCTCAGCGGCGCCCCGAGCGGTCGCGAGGTCGAGAGCGTCTCGCGGTCGAGACCCGTCGTCGCGGGGCTGGCCCTCGGCGGTCTCCTCGTGGGCGGGGCCGCGGTCGCCGGCCTCTTCGCCACGCCGCTGCCCAACGGCTGGGAGAACGGCTACGTCGTCATCGGCAAGAGCTCGGCGGCCCGCTTCGTCAGCATCAAAGGCAACCTGCACCCGGTGCTCAACGCCACCTCGGCCCGGCTGATCCTGCCGTCCGACAAGGGGTTCGAGGTCCTTGTCGTCGACGACGAGAAGATCGCCGCCACGCCCCACGGGTCGACGCTCGGCATCCTCGGCGCCCCCGACGACCTCCCCCCGGCCGACGCCCTGGTCCAGTCGGGATGGGTGTCCTGCTTCGACGGCACCCGCACCGCCCTGACCCTCAGCGCGACGACACCACCGGCCTACGCCGACAGCAGCGGGCTCACCGCGAAGGTCACGGGGTCAGACAAGGACGTGCGCTACCTCTTGTCGGCCGGCCGGCGCTACCTCATCGAGCCCGCATCGTACGACCCGGTCAAGCAGTACCTCGGTCAGCTCGAGACGCCGCAGCCGGTGACCGGCGCGTGGGTGGACCTGTTCAACCCCGGTACCGACCTCACCTTCGACGCGTTCGCGTTCAAGGGTGGCCGCGCCGCCGTGGGCAAGCCGCTCACCGGGCAGTTCACCCTCGGCAACAAGCTCGCGTCGACCGGCCAGCTCATCGTCAACAAGGACCAGGGCACGACCATGTCGGTGATGGTCGCCAACGGCACGATCCCCCTCACGCCCTTTGCTGCCGCGGTCTACCAGGCCGTCGCCCCCGACGCGCTGGGCAAGCCGGTGACCGTCTCCAACGACGACCTGTCGAAGATCCAGCCGAGCGACACCAAGGGCCTGGTCCCCGCCGACTGGCCCACAGCCCTGCCGAAGCCGGCCACGGGCACGCCCTGCGCCGTGCTGGAGACCGCCGACGCCAAGGGGGCCACGACCCACCTCGCCCTGCAGCCGAGTGACTCCCCGTGGGTCCGGCTGCCGACCAAGGGGTCGGTCCGGCCGACGGTCTCGGTGCAGCCGGGTCGCGGCGCCCTCGTGCGAGCCAGCTCGACGGCCACCTCGGGGCCGGTGTCGGTCATCGACCAGTCCGGGCAGTCGTTCACCGTCACCGACCCGTCCGCCGAGACCCTCGCGCGCCTGGGCTACCGCGGCCTGACGCCCCGGTTCGTGCCGCCCGCGTGGGTGGCCCAGCTCCCGGCGGGGCCGGCCCTCAGCGAGGCGGCCGTCGGCGCCCCCAAGATCGACAGCGCCGGCTCGTGAGCGCCGCCCGTCCGGTGCGGCGCCGCGCCCGGGCGGCGAGCGCCGCCGTCCTGTGCGGCCTGGGTGGGCTCGGCGGGGTGGTCCTGCCGGCTACTCCCGCATCGGCCGCGGACGACGCGTGCACCGAGAGCCGCCCCGCCCCCGTCTACGTCGCGCAGCGCTCGCCGGCCCTGACCCAGATGGGGGTCGCCTCGGTCTGGAAGCTCGCCACCGGTCGCGGCGTCACGGTGGCCATCGTCGACTCGGGCATCGACGTCGGCAACGCCCACCTGCCGGTCGACACGGCGGTCACCAAGGGGCGAACCCTCCTCCCGGCCATCGACGGCTGGACCCCCGACCCCGTCGGCCGCAACGACCTCTCCGGCCACGGCACCGCCGTCGCGAGTCTGGTCGCCGGCCGCAGCGTCGACACCTCCGGACAGGTCGGCCTCGCCTACGGCGCCAAGCTGGTCCCGGTGCAGGTCTTCGGGGTCGCCACCACCGATCCGTCCTCCGACCCTCGCCTCGCCGCCGTGACCCCGACGGTGCAACGGCTCGCCGACGGCATCCGGGCCGGCGTCGACCTCGGGGCCAAGGTCGTCAACGTCTCCCTCAGCGTCGACACACCCGACCCGGTGCTCGCCGCCGCCGTCGCGTATGCCGCGAGCAAGGGGGCGCTGGTCGTGGCCAGTGCCGGCGACCGCGAGTCGGCGCCCACCGCGAAGGACGGCGCCCGCTACCCGGCGGCCTTCCCCGGCGTGGTCTCCGTCACCTCCGTGACCTCCAGCCGGGGGGTCGACACGGCGGCCAACATCCAGGGCCCGCACATCACCGTGGCGGCGGTGGGCCAGGGCCTCAACACCGCGCTCGGCCACGTGGGCGACTGCCTGCTCACCGGGGCGCCGGCGACGAGCTTCGCGACGCCGCTCGTCTCCGCCACGGCCGCACTGCTGGCCGAGCGCTTCCCCGAGGAGGGTCCGGCGCTGTGGAAGTACCGCATCGAGGCGTCCGCCCAGCGCCCCCGGGCGAGCGTGCGGGACGCCGCGCTGGGCTGGGGCATCGTCTCGCCGTACGACGCGCTGACCATGACGCTGGACCCGAGCCGCCCAGGCCCGACGATGCCCGGCCACGACGCCCCGGCGACCGCCACGCCCGCGCAGGCCGTCGGCCCGGTCGTCCTCGACGCCGACCCCGACGCCGGCCCGCGCCAGGTCGGGTTGTGGCTGGCCTTCGCGGCCGTGGCGGCGGCCGTGGGTCTGCGGCTGCTGCAGGTCCTGCGCCGCCGACCGAGCGACACGACGTATGCGCCCAGCGGGCTTAGCGGGCCCGGTGGGCCCAGCGGCTCCGATGGCTCTGGTGCGGGGGACGACCGGGACACGTCGAGGTAGGGAACGGCGGCCGCGGCGCCGTCTTTGACCATGACGGGCGACATGACTCGCGACCTGACTTCCCGACCTGACTCGGGAGGGTGGACGGCGCGCCGGCCCGGCCCCCTCGAGTCGCCGGTGTCGGTGCGTCGACCTAACCTCGGACCATGAGCCTGAGCCAGCCGAGCGACCCCACCACCACGACGACGTCCGACCTGAACGAGACGGCCGGGTCCGAGAACGAGCAGTCCGAGAACGCCCCCGCCCAGCCGACGGGCACCTCGTCGTCGACGGACGCGACGACGACCACGGAGCCCACCCACCCCGCCTCCGACGAGCAGACCGCCTCGAAGGGGTCCGGCGACGCGACCGGCTCCGGCGAGACCCTCGGGGCCGACACCCCCGGCGAGGCGTCGACCACGGTCAAGGACCCGAGCGAGTGGGTGACGGGTGACGAGCCGATGACCGGAGCGCAGCGCAGCTACCTCGACACCTTGGCCCGCGAGGCCGGCGAGGAGATCTCGGCCGACCTCACCAAGGCCGAGGCATCGGAGCACATCGACCGGCTGCAGTCGCGCAGCGACCGCGTGCCCACCGACTCCTGACACGTCGCACTCAGACGGTCCGCAGCCCCTGCAGCACCCGAGCCGTGTCGAGCGCGGCAGCGGTCGCCTCCCAGCCCTTGTCCTCCGCAGAGCCCTCGAGCCCGGCGCGGTCAAGGGCCTGCTCCTCGGTGTCGCACGTCAGGACGCCGAAGCCGACCGGCATCGCGTGGGTGACGCTCACCTGGGTGAGCCCGCTGGTCGCGGCCGAGCAGACGTAGTCGAAGTGCGGCGTGCCGCCCCGGATCACGACGCCGAGCGCCACCACCGCGTCGTACCCGGCTCGCGCGAGCGCGGCCGCGACCACCGGGAGCTCAAAGGTGCCCGGCACGCGGATCACCTCTGGCTCCCCGATTCCGTACGCCTCCAGAGCACGCTCGGCGCCGGCCACGAGACCGTCCATCACCTGGGTGTGCCAGGTCGCCGCGACGACCGCGACCCTGAGGCCGCTCGCGTCGTAGGGCTGCGAGGTCGGTGCTCCGGCGCCACTCATGTCTGTGCTCCGTTCGGCTGGTCGACCGCAAGGTCGGG
>JBDSYO010000086.1:0-2715 GCA_039925625.1 Lapillicoccus sp.
CTGCGACGCCGCCACCTCACCCCGCGCGTCAGCCTCCCCCGCGACCGTGAACCGCCCCGCGGCCGCCACCGCCGCCAGCCGGTCCACCACCCCCATCACCCTCCAGCTCCGCGCCGGTCAGCCGGGACACCGACACCGGCAGGTCCACCAGAACGTCGGTGACGATCGACAGCAGCGCGACCAGCTCGTCGCCGCAACCCCACCGCCCCGTCTCCATACCCCCAAACCTAGACCCCACCACCGACAGGACAAGCCGCTCAATCCCGTTTATCCACAGGCCTACCCGTCAGGTCTGGAGCCCTTCGCTGGCGATGAACGCCATCAGCGCTCCGGCCGGGTCGGGTACTTCGCCACCGTGACCGAAGAGCATCCGGTGGGCGCCCAGGGCGCTAAGGAGGCGCAGGGACCGCATCGCCTCCTCGGGGTCGGCGATGAACGGCCGCGGCCCCTGGGTGAGCAGGCCCGCCTGGCTCCCGACCGCGTCCCCGCTGAACAACGTGGACCGGTCCTCGTCGAACAGGCACAGGTGCCCGGCGGTGTGGCCCGGGGTGGCCACCACCCGCAGTCCTCTGACCGTCTCACCCCCCTCGACCGCACGCACGAACGGGGGGTACTCGTCACCCGCGCCGCCCCAACCGCAGCGGAGGGCGCCAGCTGCGGCAAGGCCGCAAGCGCGCCGCAGTGGTCGGGATGGGCATGAGTGAGAACGACATCGGACAGGTCCGACCACCCGGCGCCCATGCCGGCCAGGGCCAGCGCGATAGGCGTGCCGTCCGCCGGAAAGCCGGCGTCGACCAGCACCAAACCGTCGTCGTGCCGCACCAGGAAACAGCGCACGTCGAACTCCACCGGATCGGGCCCCGCCATCCCGGCCGGCAACGAGACATCCATCACGACAGGTACGACCTGCTCGCTGGTCACCTGGCCACGCTACCCGGGTGAGCACCCGGGGCGGTCGAACTGCCGCTTCAGGCGAGGGGTTGAGCGGGCCGTCCTCGGCCACGACGCCCCGTGACCGTCCACGGGTAGGTCGCCGCGGGCGGACCTCCATGTCCGCCTCGACGGGGCGGGCGACCCGCGGCACCGTCGCCCAGGCATACGAGAGGCTCGTCACCGAGGGCTTCCTCACCGCGCGGGTCGGAGCCGGCGGCGGGGGACCTACGACTCCCGGGTGGGCGTCCCGGACCCTGACCGCTTCTCCTTCGACGTCTGGCGACGGTTGGTCGCCGCCGAGCTCCGCCCGGGAGCCAGCACCCCTGGCTGGTATGCGCGTGATGCCGGTGCCGGTGGGTGCGGAGGCCTCGTCGTCGACCGGCAGGCGGCTGTGCAGGCGGCTCGGCAGAGGACACCTCGCGTTCGGGCAGCACCCCCAGCCCACAGGCGAACGGCCGACCTAGCCGGCACCGGACGTCTGACAGACTCGATCGTCGTGGAGGTACGCGTCCTCGGAGAGCTCGAGGTGGTCGGGCCCGGGGAGGTCGCACTCGACGTCTCCGGAGCGCGGTTGCGACGCCTCGTCACGCGGCTGGCCGCGGACGCCGACCGTGTCGTCGGCGCGAACGAGCTCGTCGACGCTGTCTGGGGCGACCAGACGCCGGCCGACCCGGTCGGCGCATTGCAGACCCTGGTCTCCCGCCTGCGCCGGGCCCTCGGCAGCCCGGCCCTCGTACAACAGGCGCACCAGGGCTACCGGCTGACCGTTGCCCCGTCGGACGTCGACGTCGGCCGGTTCCGCGGCCTCGTCCGGCAGGGCCGAGGGGCGCTCTCGGCCGGCGACCCGGCCGTCGCCCGCCCCCTCCTCGCCCAGGCGCTCGCCCTCTGGCGCGGGCCGGCGCTCGCCGACGCCGAGGGGGCCGACTACGCCGTCGCGCTGGAAGCCCGTCTCGAGGAGGAACGGCTCGAGGCCCTCGCCGGCCGCATCGACGCCGACCTGGCGCTGGGGCGCGCCCCGGAGGTCGTGGCCGAGCTCCAGGACCTGACCCGCGCGTACCCGCTGCGCGAGCAGCTCATCGGCCAGCTCATGCGGGCCCTCGCGGCGGCCGGCCGGGGCGCCGAGGCGCTCGCCGCCTATGAGCAGCTGCGGAGCACCCTGGCCGACGCCTTGGGCACCGACCCCTCGCCGGCTCTGCGCGACCTGCACCTGCGCCTGCTCCGCGACGATGTGCCCGACGCGCCGGCCCGCGTCACCGCACCTTCGCGGCGACCGACCCTGCGACCGGGACTGACCAGCTTCCTCGGTCGCGAGGACGAGCAGGCGCGGGTGATGGGCCTGCTCGGGTCCGGCCGGCTCGTCACCGTCGTCGGCCCTGGGGGCGCCGGCAAGACGCGGATCTCGAGGGAGGTGGGCCGAGCCTGGCAGAGCGAGCACGGCGGCGCCGCCGTCCTGGTCGAGCTCGCCCCGGTGCGCGATGACGGCGCCGTCCTCCCCGCGTTCCTCGGCGCGCTCGACCTGCGCGAGGCCCACGTCCTCGAACGGACCCTCGAGGGGCGCCGCAGCACCGACGACCTCTCTCTGCTGCTGGCCGCCCTGGAGGACGGCCCGTGCCTGCTCGTCGTCGACAACTGCGAGCACCTCCTCGACCCGATCTCGCGGCTCGTCGAGGAGCTGCTGGGCGCCTGCCCGCAGCTGCGCGTCCTCGCCACCAGCCGCGAGCCCCTCGGCATCGACGGCGAGTCACTGTGCGTGCTGCCGCCGCTGGACCTCCCCCCGTGGGA
>JBDSYO010000087.1:0-9967 GCA_039925625.1 Lapillicoccus sp.
GGTGCTCAGTATCCCGGCGAAGTTCCTCGGCGACGAGGGCCCCCGGCCGGAGCTGAAGGGGACGTTCACCGTGCTGGCCGACGGCGGGATGGACGACACCGAGATCCTGCGGTGGCTGTTCACCACCGACGAGACGCTCCCCGTGACCGGAGCACCGATCGACGCTCTGATCGGCGGGTTCAAGACCGAGGTCCGGCGCCGGGCCCAGGTCACCGCGCTCTGACCAGGGCGATCCCGTGCGCCACCTCGCGTATGCCGCGATGCTCGTGCTCTGCCTCGTCGGGACGCTGCCGCTGGACCGGTTCTTCCACCTGCGCCTGCTGCGGCAGGGGCGCCGACTCGCGCTGAGCATCCTGCCGGTGGCGGTCGTCTTCGTCCTGTGGGACCTCGCCGCGACCCACGCCGGACACTGGACCTTCGACCCGGAGCAGACGCTGCCCGTGCGCATCGGTGGTCTGCCGCTGGAGGAGCTGGGGTTCTTCCTCGTCATCCCCCTCGCCGGTCTCCTCACCTACGAGGCGGTGGGCGTGGTGCTCGCCCGCTCGCGGCGGCGGCGATGAGCTACACCGCGGCCGCGCTCGTCGGCATCGTCGTCGCCGTCGTCCTCGACCTCGTCGTGCTCCGTACCCGGCTCCTCGCGACGAGGCAGTGGTGGCTGGCGTACGCCATCGTCGTCGGGTTCCAGCTGCTCACCAACGGTTGGCTGACCGGCCGGCTCATCGTCACCTACGACCCGGACGCGATCATCGGGGCAGGGTCGGTGCCGTTCCTCGGCGACGGGCGCATCGCGTACGCGCCGGTCGAGGACCTGGGGTTCGGCTTCGCCCTCGTCCTGTCGACGTGCGCCCTCTGGCTCTGGTGGGGACGGCGGCTGAGCTCCTCGCCGATCCGGACGGTGCGCACCGAGCTGCCCGAGCACACCGAGCTGCCCGAGCACACCGAGCTGCCCGAGCACACCGAGCACACCGAGCGCTAGGCCGAGCGGGTGGTGGTCGTCCCGACCAGCTGCCCCAACACGTCGGCGGCCTCGGGGGCGAGCGAGGTCGCGAGGCGCAGGGCGACCAGGCTCTGGGAGGCGAGGGTCGCGATTATCCGCTCGACCTCGTTCACGGCACCGGTGTCGACGAGCACCTCCCGCAGCTCGGCGACGCCGTGGGCGTCGAGGTCGGGCTGCCCGAACAGCTTGTCCATCAGCGCCAGCTGGTCGGTGTCGGCGGCGTCGAGCGCGAGCGCCATGAGCACCGTGCGCTTGCCCTCGCGCAGGTCGTCGCCGGCGGGCTTCCCGGTCGTGGCCGGGTCACCGAAGACGCCGAGCACGTCGTCGCGCAGCTGGAACGCCTCGCCCAGCGCCAGGCCGTAGACGGAGAGGTGGTGGAGGTCGGCCGCCGGGACACCGCCCACAGCAGCGCCGATGAGCAGCGGGTGCTCGATGGTGTACTTCGCGCTCTTGTAGCGGATCACGTTGCGGGCGGCGGCGATCCGAGACGCGGTGTCGAGCCGGTCCCAGCCGCGGGCCGATTCCAGCAGGTCGAGGTACTGGCCGCCCATCAGCTGCGTGCGCATGGTGTCGAAGGTGCGGCGGCCGCGCTCCAGCTCGCCGAGCGGCAGGCCCGACGTCGCGTACATCTCGTCCGACCACTGCAGGCACAGGTCTCCGGCGAGGATCGCGCCCGACTCGCCGAACCGGTCGCTGTCCCCGAGCCAGCCGGCGTCGGCGTGGCGCGCCGAAAGCGCGCGGTGCGCGGAGGGCATACCCCGTCGGGTGTCACTGCCGTCCATGACGTCGTCGTGGAGCAGGGCGGCGGCCTGGAAGAACTCCATCGCGCAGGCGAGCCGGATGAGCGCGTCGGAGTCGTCGCGCCCCGCGGCGCGGTAGCCCCAGTAGAGGAAGGCGGCGCGCAGGCGCTTGCCTCCGGCGAGGAGGCGCACGACGCTGTCGACCAGCGGGCCGAGCTCCTCGCCGACGGGCGTGAGGACGCTTCGCTGGTGGCGCATCTCGGCGTCGACGGCAGCCTGGACCCGGACCCGCAGGTCGTACAGGTCGAGCGGACTGGTCACGCTGTTCTTTCCCTCGAGAGGCACCGTCTGGATGCAAGGCTACGTGCCGGGCCGTCCGGGCCGTGATCTGGGCGCTCCCAGTGACCGCACCGACACCCCCGTACGCTGGGTGGATGCCGGTCAGCACGCGTATGCCGCGTCCCCAGCACCTGACGCGTTCCATCCCCGCCGCGCTCGCCGACGCGGCCCCCAGCATCAGCTTCGAGTTCTTCCCGCCGAAGGACGACGCGGGTGAGGCGGTGCTCTGGGAGGCGATCCGGCGGCTGGAGAAGGTGCGCCCGACGTTCGTGTCGGTCACCTACGGTGCGGGCGGCTCGACCCGTGACCGCACCATCCGGGTGACCGAGCGGATCGCCCGCGAGACCCTCCTCACGCCCTTGGCCCACCTCACCTGCGTGGGCCACTCGGTGACCGAGCTGCGCGGCGTCATCGGCTCGTTCTCCAGCGTGGGCATCCGCAACATCCTGGCCCTGCGCGGCGACCCACAGGGTGGGGCCGGCGCGCAGTGGGTGGGGCATCCGGAGGGGGTCGACCACGCCGACGAGCTCGTGTCGCTCGTGCGCTCGCTGGGCGAGTTCACCGTGGGGGTGGCCGCGTTCCCCGACCAGCACCCCGAGAGCCCCAGCCTCGACCACGACGCCGAGGTGCTCGTGCGCAAGGCCGACGCCGGCGCGGAGTACGCCATCACCCAGTTCTTCTTCACCCGTGAGGCGTATGCCGCGTTGCGCGACCGGGTGGCCGCGCGGGGGCGCGACCTGCCGATCATCCCCGGCCTCATGCCGGTGACCAACGTCAAGCAGCTGGCCCGCATGACCCAGCTCTCGGGTCAGCCGGTGCCGTCATCCGTGACGTCACGGCTCGAGGCCGTCGCCGACGACCCCGAGGCGGTGCGTGAGGTGGGCGTCGAGATCACCACCGAGCTGGCCCAGCAGCTGCTCGACGACGGGGCGCCGGGCATCCACTTCATCACCATGAACCGGTCCACGGCGACGCTGCAGGTGTTCGAGAACCTCGGGCTCACCGCCGCGCAGTGACCGTTCGTCGGGGCGACGACCGATCGGCGGATCGCGCGCGGATATCCAGCGTCGATCCGTCGATTCGTCGTCTGCGTGCAGATCCGTCGTCTCAGGGACGGCGGGGGAGTCGCTCGGTGCCGCCCTCGCGGCGCTCCACCGCCATACCGCGTGTCTTCTCTCGCGACGTCCCGCGATCCGACGGGGGAGCCAGGCCGTTGCGCTCGCCCCAGTCGTCATAGCGCTGCCGGAGCGCCCGGAGCCGTCGCAGGCGCCGTAGCAGGAAGACGACGAGCAGGGCGCCCGCCACGAGGATGAGTGCCGCGATCGAGGCGGCCACCCAGGGGTTGAGGAAGGCCAGGGACACGACACCGGCCACGGTGAGGTCCTCGCCGGTCGAGACGATGATGTTGCTCGCGGGCTCGGGGGAGGTGTTGACCGCCGCCCGGGTGCCGGCCTTGACCAGGTGCGCCGCGAGCGCGCTGAACCCGCCGGTCGCCGCACCGAACGCCGCTTCTAGCGAGGAGCTCTCGTGGCCGATGAGGTAGCCCAGCGTGGCGCCCACCGCCGGGCGGATGACCGTGTGCGCGGTGTCCCAGAACGAGTCGACGTAGGGGATCTTGTCGGCGAACATCTCCAGGAGGAACAGCACGGCCGCCGCGACCAGGACGTCGGTGCGGCCCAGCGCGTCGGGCACGCCGCTGACGTGGAAGACCTTCTGCGCGATGCCGAGGATGAGCACGACGAGGTAGGCGTTGATGCCGCTCGCCCAGCCCGTGGTGAAGACCCAGGGGAGGAGCTCCGTACCCACCATGTCGGCTCCTCGTGTCGGGGTGTCGGGGTGTCGCTGTGTCGCTGTGTCGCGGTGTCGTGCTGCCGATGCAGTCAACGCCCGGGGAGGTTGTCGCGCATCCCGGACCTCGGCAACGCTTCGGTATCGGTCCGGGATCGGTGGGCGCTCAGGCGGCCTCGATGGGCTGGCCGCCGGTGATGCGCAGCAGCTCGTCGTAGGTCGTCGCGAAGACCGCGTTGGGGTGACCGGCGGCGGCCCACACCGTGTCGTAGCGCGCCAGGCTGACGTCGACGAGGGTCCGCACGGGACGCAGGTGCCCCACCGGCGCCACGCCCCCGATGACGAAGCCGGTGCTCTCGCGCACGAGCCCGGCGTCGGCCAGGGCGAGGCCGTCCACCCCGTCCACCCCCTCGAGCTCGAGGAGGCCGGCGACCTTCGCGGTGTCGACCCGGTGAGCGCCGCTGGCGAGGACGAGCAGCGGTTCGGGGGCGGCTCCCGGGGTGCGGGTCACGACGAACACGAGCGAGTTCGCGATCTGGGCCGGGATGACCCCGAGGTAGGCCGCGGCCTGGGCGGCCGTCCGCGCCGCGCCGTCGAGGACGACCACCTCGCTCGTGACGTCATGAGCCGCCAGGGCCGCGCGCACCCGGGCCACGGCGGGATGGGCGAGCACGGCGGCAGCGCTCTCGGTCACGGGTCGCCCGTCATGGCCACACGGTAATGGCTGGCCCCCGTCCCTTCGCTTGACCCCTCGACGCTCTGACGCTCTTGACGCTCTCGACGCTCTTGACGCTCTTGACACGGTGTCCGACCCGGGGGGTACCGTGGTGCTCAGTCGAACAGGTGTACGAACAGATCGACCCCGGGCCGGGTCCCGGGGGTCCTCGATCCCACCTCGTCCGCCGACCACTCCACCGTGCCCACGCAGCCCAGGAAGGGGCGATGTTGTCATGCGCCGATACAGCGACCCGGTCCAGGTCCGGTCCGAGCCGCTCTCGGGGTCCGCCGCGCCGGGACCCACCGGCCAGCCGGGGGACCAGCCAGGGGAGCATCCAGGGGCCCGGCAGGGGGAGGTGGTCGCGTCGCCGCAGGCGTTCATCTGGCAGGGCCGGCTCTACGTCGTCCGCCAGGTCCTCGAGCACTGGCGCGAACGCCGCTCCTGGTGGCGCGACGCCCTCGACCCGGTGCCGGGCCGGCCCACCGGCATCGCGGTCGCGTCCCGCGAGCAGCACGTCTGGCGGGTCGAGGCGAGCCGCGGCCTGGCTCACGGCACCGGCGTGTTCGACCTGAGCAGCGACGGGGCGCCGGGCGCCGAGGCCGACTGGCGTCTCGTCGGCGTCTCCGACTGACCACCACCCCGCACCACCCCGCACCATCCCGCAGCTAGCAGCAGAAGGAACGCCCATGAGCACGAGCAGCCCACCCCTCCACGCCCCACTGGCGTCCACCTCCCTCGACCTGCTCGACCGGTCGCGGGGGAGCCTCCTGCTCGCCTGCCGCACCGGTGACGTCGGGGAGCGCTACGTCGAGGCCCATCTCGGCGCCCTGCGCGCCGCAGCGGCCCTGCTGGCGGCGCGCAGCCTGCCGGGCAGCGTGGGCGCCCCCCCGGCGCCCGGGCGCACCATCCGGGCGGCCGTCCTGAGGTCGGGGGGCGGGTCGAGCCGGTCCCGGCCGCGCAGCGTGTGGGAGCTGCTGCCGCGGGTCGCGCCCGAGCTCACCGAGTGGTCGGCGTTCTTCGCGGCGTCGGCACGGCGCCGGGCCGCCGTCGAGCGGGGCAGCCAGATCGTCGCCCGTGAGGCCGACGACCTGCTGCGCCAGGCCGAGATCTTCCTCGAGATCGTCCAGGAGCTCCTCGGCCTGCCCCGGGCCGACCCGCTGGCCCCCCTGTCCGGCTACGTCGCTCCGGTCTCCCGGTCGGGCGGGGCCGGGCGCGAGTGAGCCGTCACGATGTCCCCCTCGTCGGCCGAGACCTTCGTCCACCTCCACGTCGCCTCGGGCTACTCCCTGCAGTACGGCGCCTCCACCCCGGCCACCCTCGTCCAGCGGGCGGTCGCGTGGGGGCAGCCGGCGCTCGCCCTCACCGACCGTGACGGCCTCTACGGCGCCGTCCGGTTCGTCCAGGCGTGCACCGAGGCGGGCGTCGCCCCGATCCTCGGCGTCGACCTCGCCGTCCGCCCGGCCCCCGTTCATCCCCCGCACGCTCCGCACACCCGGCATACCCCGGTCCGCACCCCCGTCCGAGGCGGCGCCGTCGTCGACCCCCGGCTGCCCCGGGTGACGGTGCTGGCCCGCGGCCACGGCCAGGGTGGCGCGCGGGGTCTCGACCCGGGCGCCGGATGGGGACGTCTCTGCCGCCTCGTCACCGCCACCCACCTGGGCGGCGAGCGCGGTGACCCGGTCTGCACCCCCGAGCTCCTCGCGGAGATGGCAACCGCACCGGGAACGCCGACGGCGGGCGGGCGGCATACCGGCTCGTCGGGTTCGTCGGGCTCGTCGGGTCGGCCAGGTCCCTCGGGTCCCAGCCCGCTCGTCGTCCTGCTCGGGCCCGACTCCGACGTCGGCCGGGCCGTCCTGCACCGGCGTCGCGCCGAGGCCGAGGCGGCCCTGGCCCGGTGGCGGGCGATCCTGCCGCGCGACGCCCTGGCGGTGGAGGTCGTCTGCCACGGCGGACCCGAGGGCACGCCGGCCAACCTCGGCCACGCGGCCCGGCTCTACGCCCTGGCCCGCGACCACGGCTTGCGCGTCGTGCTCACCGCCGCGGTCCGGCACGCCGACCCACAGGAGGCGGCCACCGTCGACGTCCTCGACGCGGCGCGGCGGCTCGTCGCCCTCGACGTGCGCCACCTCGACCGGATCACCACCGCCGGGCACCTCAGCCCCACCCCGTCCATGTACGCCGTCGCCTGCGACGTCCTCGCCGCCTCCGGGCCGGGGCTGCAGGGCGGGTCGGCCCTGGCCCGCGAGGGGGCCCGCGACCTGCTGCGCTCGACCGTCGAGCTCGGCCTCGAGTGCGTCCAGGACGCCGGGCTCGACCTCGGCATCGGCACCGTGCACCTGCCCGAGCAGACCGTCCTCGACATCGCGCCGCAGGTCGACCCGCAGACCGTCCTCGTCGAGCGCTGCCGGGCGGCCGTCGGCGCGGCCTACCCGCAGGAGACCCCGGCGGGCCTGGCCCGCATCGAGACCCGGCTCGACGACGAGCTCGCCGTCATTGCCGGCCTCGGCTACCCCACCTACTTCCTCACCGTCGCCACCGTCGTCGACCTCATCCGTGACATGGGCATCCGGGTCGCGGCGCGCGGGTCGGGGGCCGGGTCGCTCGTCAACTACCTGCTCGGTATCTCCGGTGTCGACCCGATGCGCTACGGCCTGCTCATGGAGCGGTTCTGCTCGCCGCTGCGCGCCCAGCTGCCCGACATCGACATCGACGTCGAGGCGGCCCGGCGCACCGAGATCTACGAGAAGGTCATCGCCCGGTTCGGGGGGGAGCGGGTCACCTGCGTGTCGATGATGGACAGCTACCGGGTGCGGCACGCGATCCGTGACGTCGGCGCGGCGCTGGGGATGCCGCCGAGCGAGGTCGACGCCATGGCCAAGGCGTTCCCGCACATCTCGGCGCGCAACGTCCGGCACGCCATCGCCGACCTGCCCGAGCTGCGGGCCAGCGGCCTCAACGCCCCCCGGCTCGACCTCATGCTCGACCTCGTCGAACGCCTCGACGGCCTGCCCCGCCACATCGCGCTGCACCCGTGCGGCGTGGTCCTGTCCAACTCTCGGCTGCTCGACCGCACCCCGGTGGAGGCCAGCTGGATCGGGTTCCCCATGAGCCAGTTCGACAAGGACGACGTCGAGGCGCTGGGTCTGCTCAAGCTCGACATCCTCGGCATCCGGATGCAGTCGGCGATGGCCCACGCCGTCGACGAGGTGCGCCGGGTCGACGGCGAGAGCATCGACCTCGACGACCGCGCCCAGGTGCCGCTCGACGACGAGACGACGTTCCGGATGATCCGCACGACGCACACCCTCGGCTGCTTCCAGATCGAGAGCCCGGGGCAGCGCGAGCTCATCGGGAAGTTCGGGCCGGAGACGTTCGAGGACCTCATCACCGACATCTCGCTGTTCCGGCCGGGACCGGTCAAGTCCGACATGATCGTGCCGTTCCTCAACGCCCGGCAGGGGTGGAGCGCCCCCGAGTTCCTCCACCCGACGCTCATCCCGGCGCTGAAGGAGACCGAGGGCGTCGTGGTCTTCCACGAGCAGGTGCTGCTCATGGTGGCCGAGACGACCGGGGTGACGCTGGCCGAGGCCGACGAGGTGCGCCGCGCCATGGGGTCGCCGCAGGGTCAGAAGGAGGTCGAGGCGTGGTGGCGACCGGCGGCGCTGGCCCGGGGCTACCCCCGCGACGTCACCGACCGGATCTGGGAGGTGCTCACGGCGTTCGCGTCGTTCGGGTTCTGCAAGGCGCACGCGGCGGCGTTCGCGCTGCCCACCTACCAGTCGGCGTGGCTCAAGGCCCACCACCCGGCGGCGTTCCTCTCCGGGGTCCTCACCCACGACCCCGGCATGTACCCCAAGCGCCTCATCCTCGACGACGCCCGCAGCCTCGGCATCAGCGTGCTCGGGCTCGACGTCAACGCCTCGCAACAGGCCTACGTCATCGAGCGGCTAGGCGAGGGGCTGGGTGGCGAGGGGGATGGGGAGTCCGGAGGGCGCATTCCCGACGTCGCGGCTCCCGACCCGGCTCCCGACCGTGACCCCGACCTCCCTGACGGCAGTGCCTACGGCATCCGGATCTCGCTCACCGACGTCAAGGGGATCAGCGAGGCGGAGGTCGTCCGGGTCGTCGCCGGGCAGCCGTACCACTCGCTCGCCGACTTCTGGAGCCGCGCCCACGTGTCCCGCCCGGTCACCGAGCGCCTCGTCCTCGCCGGGGGGTTCGACAGCGTCTACGGCATCGACGTCGTCGGCGCTCCCGCCGGTGGCTCGAGTCGCACTCGGCACCGGGGGCCCCGCGCGGCCTCGGCGGGGCCGGACGGCGAGCCACCCGAGAGCACCGGTATGCCGGGTGGCTCCGGGACTCGGGGTGGTCCCGGCATGCGGGGTGGTTCCGGTATGCCGGACGGCTCCGGGGCGTCGGGTGCCCCGCTCACGACGCTCACCTCGGCGGGACTCGGCCGGCGCGGCCGGGTGTCCCGGCGCGACCTACTGCTCCACGTCGCCGAGCTCGACCGGTGGTCCCGCGGGACGGCCCGGGCGGGCCGCCAGGTGAGGACCCGAACCGCAGCGGCCGCACCAGGGGCGAGAGGGGCGAGAGGGACGACAGCGACCCCGGGGCAGCCTGCGACGGCCGGGCGGCCCGCGTCCTCCGGCGTCGACGGGCTGACCGGCCTCGACGGGCCGGCCTGGGAGTCCGGGGTCAAGGCGCCGAACCGCCCGGTCACCCGTGGTCGTCCCGGCGCCCGCTCGCCCTGGACCGGCGGCCGGCTGGACGACGCGACCGTCGGCCCGGTGGGCTCCATCCCCTCCTGGGGGGACGATCCACCGCGGTCCGGGGGCCGGCTCGATGTCGCGGCCCGGGCCGCCGCCCAGTCGCAGGCGGCACGGTCGGTGGACCCCGCCTACGCCCAGCCGACCCAGCTGACCCTCGACCTCGGCGACACCCCACGCCTGGAGAAGGGCACCGGGCTGCCCGAGATGACCGGCCCCGAACGGGTCCGGGCCGAGCTGGACATCCTCGGTCTCGACGCCAGCGCGCACATCGTCGACTTCTACGGGCCGATGCTCGACGCCCTGAGGGTGGTGCGCTCGACGGACATCCTGCATACCCGCAGCCGCTCCGAGATCCTCATCGCCGGGGTCAAGGTCGCCACCCAGACCCCGCCGGTCCGCAGCGGCCGCCGGGTCGTCTTCCTCACCCTCGACGACGCGACCGGCCCGGTCGACGCGACGTTCTTCGAGGACGCCCAGGGTCCCTACGCCGCCACGGTGTTCAGCTCCTGGCTGCTGGTGGTTCGCGGCGAGCTGCGCCGCACCGGTTACCGCGGCGTCTCGCTGCGCGCCACCGGCGCCTGGGATCTGCCCACGCTCCACGACCTGTGGGAGC
>JBDSYO010000088.1:0-5476 GCA_039925625.1 Lapillicoccus sp.
CACCACCACGGCCGCCCCTGCCCCGGCCTACCTGATGACCGCCGGCAGCACGGGTGACCAGGTGCGCGAGCTGCAGTCGCGGCTCAAGCAGCTGGAGTGGTACGACGGCGACGTCACCGGCACCTACGACGACCCGACCACCGCGGGCGTCCGCGGGTTCCAGAGCAAGCGCGGCATGTCGGAGACGGGGTCGGTCGACGCGGCGGCCTGGGCGAGCCTGACGGGGATGACCCGCAAGCCCACCGACGACGAGATGCACAACCGCCTGACGGCGGGTCCGGCGCTGCTCAAGCAGGGGGCCACCGGCGCCGCGGTCCGCGACCTTCAGGCCCGGCTGAAGCAGATCGGCTGGTGGAGCGGCGACACCAGCGACCAGTACGGCGCGACGACGGCGCAGGCGGTCAAGAGCTTCCAGACCAAGCGCGACATCCCGGTGACCGGCGAGGTCGACCAGCGCACCATCGACAAGCTCAACGCGATGACCCGCCAGCCCACGAGCGACGAGCTCAACAACGTCAAGCCCGCCCCGGCTCCGGTGGTGGTGCCGGTGGCCGGCCTCGACCCGCGGTGCATGACCGGCCGGGTCCTGTGCATCAGCAAGGCCAACCGCAGCCTCACGTGGGTCATCGACGGGCAGCCCCAGATGAAGCTCGACGTGCGCTTCGGGTCCGAGAACAACCCCACCCGCGAGGGCGTGTTCAGCGTCTACATCAAGTACCGCGACTGGACCTCGACCCTGTACGGCTCGAAGATGCCCTACTCGATGTTCTTCAGCGGTGGCGAGGCCGTGCACTACTCCTCGGACTTCGCCGCCCGCGGGTATGCCGGTGCGTCGCACGGCTGCGTCAACGTGCGCGACCTCGCGGGGATCGCGTCGCTGTTCGACCAGGTCAACCTCGGCGACAAGGTCGTCGTCTCCTGACCGGTCGGCTCAGGCGTCGCCCACTGCGGCGCGCAGCCGCGCATACCGCTTGGTGCTCGGCACCGGCACTGACGTCGTCGCCTCGGCCAGCCCCATCGGCGGGCACCCGACGTAGACGCTCTCGTGGGCCCCGGCCGGCACCGCGTAGGTCTCGTGCCAGATGCCGACGACGCCCGCGGCCTTGCGGGCGCGGGCGTTGAAGGCGCTCCAGGCCGGCCTGTGCTCGTGGTCGCTCGCCCCGGCGTACCGGTAGATGTCCTCGACGCTGCGCCAGTACTGCACGACGGTGACGCCGCGGCCGCCGAGCAGCGTCCGCGCCCCCAGGAAGCCGAGGTCCTCGGCCTCCCCCGCCGCCGCTGCGGCCTGGTTGTGGTAGAGCTCGGTGAGCATCTTCGGCATGGCGAGGAAGGGCGGCAGCCACTGGTCCGGGCGGCTCAGCCGGTTGAAGCGCATGCCGATAAGGAAGACCCCGATCGGCGCGTCGTGTGCGTGGGTCATGCGGGCGGGGCGGATGTCGGCCATGTCGGTCTCCTAGGATAGTTCGACTCTCCTATAGTGGATAGTAATACTCTCCGATGTCAAGGGAGGGACCGATGAAGCTGTCCGAGCTCAGCGCGGAGACCGGGGTCGCGCCCGCGACGATCAAGTACTACCTGCGGGAGCGGCTGCTCCCTCAGGGTGAGCGGCTCAGCGCGACGCGCGCCGACTACGCCGCGGCCCACGTCGAGCGCCTGCGGCTGGTGCGGGCCCTCGTCGACGGTGCGCGCCTGTCCCTCGACGAGGTCCGCCGCGTGGTCGACGCCTTGGACCATCCACCTCAGTCGAGGCACGAGCTGCTCGGCATCGCCCAGGCGGCCATCGACGGGCCGGCGCCGGATGTCGCGGTGTCCGACGCGACCTGGGCCACCCTGTCCACGCTCGGGTGGGACGGCTGCGCCCCGCAGAGCGTCACCCATCTCCAGGCCGCCCTCGACACGGCCGCCCGGGCCGGCGTCGCGGTGACGCCCGCGCGGCTGCGGGTCTACGCCGAGGCGATGGCCGACGTCGCCGTCGCCGACCTCGACGGGTTCGCCGACGACCCTCGGCGGCAGGAGCCGGCGGGCGCGGTGCACTACGTGGCGGTGGGCACCGTGGTCACCGACCCGGTGCTCGTCGCCCTGCGCCGGCTCGCCCAGGAGCACGAGAGCCGGCGCCGGTACGCCCACGGACCGGACGAAGGGCGCCGGCCCTGACGGTGGATGCTCGCGCTTGGCGAGAACCCCCGCATACGCCCTCGGTCGGTCTCGAGCGGCGCGTCACGAGCGATCGAGGCCGTGGTCCTCTCGAGTCGGCCGGCGGAAGATGGCGGGGTCCGGGAGGGCCACGGCTGGAGGCTGCGGGTCCGCGAGCTCCGACGGTGCGGCGCTGAGAGGGCCGGACGGCTCCGAGTCCGGCTCGACCGAAGGCGGCGGCGCTGTCGACCGAGCGGGGGCGAGAAGGCGCACTGAGCCGGCGACCGCGATCGCCGCACTCGCCGCGAGAAGCCAGACACACCAGCCCAGCTCACCCTCCGGTCGCTGTTCGCCCCCGCCGTACACGCCGCCAGGCGGGGACGGCCGCATGGCGGCCCCGTACGCCAGCAGCTGGCATACCGCGATCGCACTCAAGGCTCCTGACGCCACCGGACCGCCCACGGACGTCAGGAGGGACGCCAGGGCTGAACGTGGCCGCACCCCGAGGACGACGGCCGCCACGACTGCTGCCACCAACACCACCAGGCAGGGCAGGACTGCCGCGGCGTAGTTCGGACCTCCGGGCACCTGGAAGCTCAGACCGGCGCCATCGGTCGTCGTGGTCGACCCACCCCAAGCGTCGAACGTCGTCACGGCGTACTCCCTTGGCTGGTTGGGGTCGAGGTTGCTCACCAAGGGGGCCCGCACCTCGAAGACCCCGAACCACAACGACCCCGCGGCCGTTGCCGCCGCCAGCGCCCACAAGGCGCCGGCCCACCGCCCGCCCCGACGGTCATGACCCTGCGCTGGTACGGCCCGGTCGCTGACCCAGGGGAAGCCCCCGAGTAGCGGACGTCGTCCGGTCACCTCGTCACCGACCACTCATGCACAGAGTCTCTCCGGGCGCCTGAGGTGAGTGCCCAGGAAAGAATTCGGCCTCGCTCCACGCCGTGGCGTTGCCCCGACCCCTGAGCGGCACGCCACGGTCAAGGAGGGCACCCCCAACCGACGCTCCGGGGAGCGACCACGACGCCTGTCTTGGCCCTAATGGGGAAGGGCTTGGATGTCCGACTTGAGGGCGTCAAGCCGGCTGCTCAGGTCAGACATGTCCTGCTGGTGTCCCGCCGCCATCCCGTCCAGCTTGATGGTCAGGGCCGTCATGTCCTCACGGACGGTGGGCAGGAACTGAAGGACCTGCTGCATAGCCGACTCAAGACGACCGAAGGCCTGGTCGGTGCTTGCGCGCCCGCTACTCGTTTCGCTCTCCAAGCGGCCCAGCGTCTGCTCCTGGTCGCTGATTCGAGCTTCTATTCTCCCGAGCGTCTCCACGTTGACTGCGCCGAGAAGCAACTCCGTTTCCTGAACCACCTTCAGGATCTCCGCCGAGGCGTCACGAGCTTTCAGGGCTGCGCGGTATGTCTGGGGTGCCAGACCCGGGAAGGACCCGACCTGACCCATGCCACCAGTGAGGCCGTCTGGAGGAGTGCGGACCAGCGCATCCAGCAGCATGTTCGTTTCGCGGTTCACATCGTCGATCGATGCCATCGGTCATCCTCTACCTCGGAAGCGCGCCAGAACGAGGGATTGCGTACGTTTCGCAGAGACTACCCAACGTCCTGGACGCCGGCAGGAGCTCATTCCACCTCACGGTGCGTATGCACTCGAAGCCGCGCCCGCCGACCCCGAGCGCTGCGGGCACCACGACTCCGAGCGGGTGGCTGGGGCCGCTCTGGCCGCTATCACGCCGGCTACGACTCCGACTATCAGCCAGGCTACGAAGACCTCGAGGAGGAGGACCAGCCATGAGAATCGGTACTGCCCGGTCGGGCCAGCGCCACCGTGCGCACCGGGGCCATGAGTGCGCGTGCCGACAGCGGCAGGAGCGCGCGTTGGGTCTAGGGAGCGCCGATGGTCGTTGCCGGCAGCCGGAGTGGCGCGACCGGCTCCCATGTGACGGGCACGCGCCGCATGACCAGGGCGCAGTCCAGCTGGGCGGACCCCTCCGGAAATCTCGATCGGTCGGAGAAGAACGACGAGTGCGCCTCCAGAACCTCGGCCGGGTCAACTCGCCACGCTTTCGTGCGCAGCGCCAGACCATCGAACCGATTCGGATTGCGCGTGCCTGAGAAACCCACGGACCCGCGTTCGAAGAATGCGGAGGCAGCGGCAACGTCGGCGAACAGCCGACTACCTCCTAGCTCGTCCTTGATAGCCACCGCCACGTTGACGTCGGCACTCCCGTCGCGGGCTGCGAACGACACGCGGATCTCATCGACCGACTCGCTCACGTGGAAGTCGGCCCGGTGATGCTCACCAGGGAACAGTCGACCACCGACAAGAACGTTGGTCACGGAGTTGCTGTCGCGCCGTGGGATGTAGACGCCCGTCTGGGTGCCTTCCGGTGAGTCCCACTCAACCGCAACCCGGTGAGCCGCGTTCTCGCTCCGCAGGCCGACCCACGTCGGCCATCCGCGTGGACGCATAGATCCGAGCCGAATCAGACAGATCCCGGCTACGGCACACCCGTCGACAACCTGAGGTCGGAACGGCTGCGGCAGCTGAGAAGCGATCACGCTGGGATCGACCCGGTAGTTGACAAGAAGCCTGCGCTCGACCTCGCCCGCCAGGTCCGGAGACCTCATCCGAAAGCCCACAGCTTGCTCATGACTCGGACACTACCGACCGTGACGCCGCAACCGGGTCTCAGCACGAGCTCTCATGTCAGTGCTTGACGGCCCAAGACTCAACCCCACTCAGGCCGTCGTCGCGACGGCGGCGGCCGCTAATAACGGGCGCCCCGGGCACGACTGTCACGGCCCGGACAGGTGATGTCGTGCGCGCACGGTCATGGTCGTGCTCGCGGCCCCGCTGGTCCGTCCGCCTAGCCTGGTCGGGCCGGCTACGCCGCCTCGAGGGCGGCCGCGATGGCCTCCGCCAGGTCACCGACCTGCTCGTCGGTCATCACGAACGCGGGCGAGATCTGGATACCGCCCGCCCCCACCGCCCGGGTCGCCACCCCGTGCGAGCGCAGCCGCTTCGCCAGCGCCATCGCGGTCGGTGGGTCGGAGAGCTGCACGGCCGCAAGGGCGCCGGTGCCACAACGGACCTCGACCACACCGTCGAGGTCGGCGAGCGGCCGGAGCCGGTCGGCGAGAGTCGTCTCCAGCCGGGCCGCCTCGTCGAGCAGCCCCTCCCGCTCGATGATGTCAAGGTTGGCCAGGGCGACCGCAGCCGCCGTCGCATGGCCGGAGTAGGTGTAGCCGTGCCGCAGCCAGGTCCCCCGCTCGGGGCCGAAGAAGGGCTCCCACACCCGGGGGGCGACGAGCACCGCGCCCATCGGCGC
>JBDSYO010000089.1:0-3517 GCA_039925625.1 Lapillicoccus sp.
CGCCCTGCGAACACCAGCCCGGCGTACGCCGGTGGGTGGTGCCGCCGTGCCCACGGGCCTGCTTCTGATCAGCGGCGGGTGAGCTCGAGCACCGGGATGACCCGCTCGGTCTTGGTCTCGTACTCCGCGAACCCGGGGAAGCGCGCCTTCTGCTCCTCCCAGACCGGGCCCCGCTCGTCGGGGTCCAGCTCTCGCGCCCGGACGGGCACGGTCTCGATCCCGCCGGCCCCGTCGGAGACCTCGATCTCGGCATCCGGGTGGGCCTTGAGGTTGTGGTACCAGGCGGGGTTGACGTCCATCCCGGCGTAGGACGCGAAGACCGACCAGCCCCCGTCGGTGGCCAGGTACATGACCGGGCTCACCCGCGGCTGCCCACTCTTCGCTCCGGTGCTGTGCAGCAGCAGTAGGGGGGCGCCCGCGAACTGGCCGCCGACCTGCCCCCCGCTGGCGCGGAAGTCCGCGATGACCTTGTCGTTCCAGTCGCTCATGGCGACACTGTAAGCCGGTGACGTCCGGTCACTGGGCCCACCTCCGGTCGCCGGTGAACGTGACGACGACCGACCGCTCGTACCCCACCTCGGCGAGCCGGTCGTGCACCTCCTGGCGCACCGCGTCGCAGTCGGCGACGGTGACGGTGCGGGCGTCGTCCCCCAGCACGTAGTCGACCTCGACGTCCATCCGGCTGCCCACCTTGGCCGCTCGCACCACCGGCTCGTCGAACCCGAACCGGTCCCCCACGTCCCTCACCCGGGCCCGGATGTCCTCCAGCACGTCGGCCGGGGGCGCCATGGAGAGCACCTCGCGTATCCCACTGACGATGAGCTGCACCGGCACCCGCAGGAAGACCAGCGAGCCGAGCACGACCATGCCCGGGTCGACGTAGGCCGCGAGGTCGGTGCGGTCGTTCGCCTCGAGGACCAGCGCCACGAGGAAGCCGATGAGCACCAGCCCGGACAGGAGCGCGTCGCCGAGCCACTCGGCCGCCTCGGCGCGGACCAGGCCGGAGCCCGCCCGCCCTCGCTCGTCCGGCCCCGACCCACGGCGCAGCACCACCCCGACCACTAGCGCGACGACCGTCGCTAGCGCTGCGTAGACCACGGCCCAGCCGAGCTCGACGTCGTGCCCCCCGCGCACGATGTCGAGCACGCCCACCACCGCGGCGTAGAGGCTCAGCACACCGAGGGTGCCGGCCTTGAGCACGACCACGAGCGGCTCGGCCGCCTCCCGGCCCCAGGGGAAGCGCTCGTCGGCGCCGCGCCGCGAGAACCGCAACGTGATGACGGCCACGCCGGAGAGGCCGACGCTGACGAACGAGTACACGCCGTCGAACACGATCATGCTCGACCCGGCGAGGATCCCCCACACCGACGAGACCGCGGCGAAGCCGGCCGAGATCCACACCGACAGCAGCAGCAGCCGCTGGTCGCGCCCCAGCGCCGTGTCGTGCACCCGGCCAGTGTGGCCCACCCCGGCGCCCCCCGGCCTCACCCACCGGCCGGCGGTGTCCTCCTCAGGCGGGGCGCTTCGCCGGGGCGTTGCGGGTCGTCATGGCGGGGTCCGTGACGACGACGTCGCCCAGGGCCTCGTCGATCCGGGCCATGAGCTCAGGGGCGATCCTCACTCCGGCAGCGGCCACGTTCTCGGTGACCTGCTCCGGTCGGGACGCCCCGATGAGCGCCGCCGCGACGTTGTCGTTCTGCAGCACCCACGCCACGGCCAGCTGGGCCTGCGTCAGCCCGAGCTCGTCGGCCACCGGCTTCAGAGCCTGCACCCGGGTGAGCACGTCGTCCTTCATGAACCGCTGGATCATGTCGGCGCCGCCCTTATCGTCCGTGGCCCGCGACCCCTCGGGCGGGGCCTGGCCCGGCGCATACTTGCCGGTCAGCACGCCCTGGGCCACCGGGGACCAGACGATCTGCGAGACCCCGAGCTCCGCCGACGTCGGCACCACCTCGGCTTCGATGACGCGCCACAACATCGAGTACTGCGGCTGGTTGGACACGAGCTGGAACCCCAGCTCACGCGCCAGCCGCACCCCGTCGCGGATCTGGTCGGCGGTCCACTCGCTCACCCCGATGTAGAGGGCCTTGCCCTGCCGCACGACGTCCGCGAAGGCCTGCATGGTCTCCTCTAGCGGCGTCTCCGTGTCGTAGCGGTGGGCCTGGTAGAGGTCGACGTAGTCGGTCTTGAGCCGCGTCAGCGACCCGTTGATCGACTCCATGATGTGCTTGCGCGACAGGCCCACGTCGTTCTTGCCGGCCGGCCCGGTCGGCCAGTAGACCTTGGTGAAGATCTCCAGGGACTCGCGCCGCTCCCCCTGCAGAGCGTCCCCGAGGACGGTCTCCGCCTTGGTGTTCGCGTAGACGTCTGCCGTGTCGAACGTCGAGATCCCCGCGTCGAGCGCCGCACGGACGCACTGCGTCGCGGCGTCGTTCTCGATCTGCGACCCGTGGGTCAGCCAGTTGCCGTAGGTGATCTCCGAGACCTTGAGCCCGCTGTTACCGAGGTATCTGTACTCCATCCCCCCACCGTATGCGTCGCGGCGCCGGCCCCCGGACGCACCCACCCAATAGGAGCGCAGCTCACGTCGGGCCGAAACACGAGGAGCGCAGAGCACGGGAATCCGTGCGCTGCGCTCCTGGTGTTGTGCGGTCAGTCAGGCCGACGCGGCTCCGGAGCCGCCCTCCCCGAGGAAGTCGACGAGGACGCGGTCGAACTCGTCGGTGTGGCTGACGTTGATCCCGTGCGGGCCGTCCTCGACGACGTGCAGCCGGCTGCCCGGGATCGCCGCGTGCGTCCGGGCGCCCGAGCCCTCGAAGGGGACCGTCGCGTCGGAGTCACCGTGGATGACCAGCGTCGGCACGGTGACCCTGGTGAGGTCATCACGGAAGTCGGTGAACCCGAAGGCGGCCATGCACTCCAGCGCGGCGGGCTTGGCGGCCTTATCCGTCAGCGCGAGGGCCTCCTGGCGCTGCTCCTCGGTGACCATGAGGCGGTCACCCGCCGTGAAGAACTGCGTGATGAAGTCGTCGTAGAAGGACGCCTGGTTGGCCGTGAGGCCGGCGGTCATCTTCGTGGCCAGCCCCGTGGAGAGGGGTCCGTCCGGGTTGTCGCCGGTCTGGTGCATGAAGGGCGGGACCGCGGAGGCGAAGACGACGCTCCGCAGCCGGCTCTCCCCTTCGCGAGCGACGTAGCGGGCCACCTCGCCGCCGCCCATCGAGAAGCCGACCAGCGTGACGTCGGTCAGGTCGAGCCGCTCGAGGAGCCCCGCGAGGTCGTCTGACAGGTGGTCGTAGGAGTAGCCCGTCAGCGGCTTGTCGCTGTCGCCGAAGCCGCGACGGTCATACGTGATCACGCGGTAGCCGGCCTGCTGCAACGCCGGAACGGTGTCCTTCCAGGCCGCACCGCTCAGCGGCCAGCCGTGGATGAGGACGACGGGGCGTCCCTCACCGCCGGTGTCCTCGTAGTGCAGGGCGACCTCGGGGCGGCTGTCGGGCGTGGCGTCGAGCGTAGGCAT
>JBDSYO010000090.1:0-3702 GCA_039925625.1 Lapillicoccus sp.
CCTGCGGGTGTACGCCAGCCAGCTGCGCCGCAAGCTCGAGCCCGACCCCGCGACGCCGCGCTACCTCGTCACCGAGTCGGGCGTCGGCTACCGTTTCGTCGTCTGAGGGTCGCGCCCGGTGAGACCGAGCAACCGGTCGCGGTCGCCGGCGCGTCGAACGAGCGCACGAAGGCGGTGGCCCCGGCCACGGCGGACGGGTCGGCGTCGTAGGGCCGCCCCGTCGCCCGGGCCAGGGCCCAGGCGTGCACCGTCACCTCGTTGAGCGCGACCATCCCGGCCTCGCGTCCAGGGAGGGTCACCGGGCCGGCGTGCGTCTCTCCGTCGTACGCCGCAGGGTCGCACCATGCCCGCGCCAGAGCGGCGAGGTCGTCGGTCAACCGGTCGCGCCACCCGTCGGT
Organism: Lapillicoccus sp.; assembly: GCA_039925625.1. Taxonomy (GTDB): domain Bacteria; phylum Actinomycetota; class Actinomycetes; order Actinomycetales; family Dermatophilaceae; genus Lapillicoccus. The sequence goes on from JBDSYO010000090.1 coordinate 399, forward strand.
GAGACCCTCACCCGCACGGGCGTCGACGACGCGGCCGGGTCGACTGGCCGGAGGGGGGACGGACCGGGCATCCGACGCGTACGCGTCGTTCGTGCCGGTCGACCCGGCTCAGTCGCGGCCGGTGAGCTCCCAGGCGTCCTCAGGAGGCTCGGCCTCGCCGTCGTAAACCGACTCGTCGGCATCCTCAACATCGTCGACGTGAGCCAGCGGGTCGGCGTACTCGCGTCCCGGCGCCGGCCTCTCCTCGAGCGAAGCCGACACCGGGATGTCGTCGCCGCGCAGCAGCGCCAACGTCGTCGGCAGGTCGTCGGCCTTGACGAGCACGTCGCGGGCCTTGGACCCCTCGGACGGCCCGACGATGCCGCGCGACTCGAGCAGGTCCATGAGCCGGCCCGCCTTGGCGAAGCCCACCCGCAGCTTGCGCTGCAGCATGGACGTCGAGCCGAACTGGGTCGTCACGACGAGCTCGGTGGCCTGCAGCAGCAGCTCGAGGTCGTCGCCGATGTCGTCGTCGACCTGCTTCTTCGCTGCGACCAGCACGACGTCGTCGCGGTAGGTGGGCTTGAGCTGCTGCGTGACGCTCTTGACGACGGCGTTGACCTCGGACTCGGTGACCCAGGCGCCCTGCACCCGGATCGCCTTGCTGGAGCCCATGGGCAGGAACAGGGCGTCGCCCTGGCCGATGAGCTTCTCGGCGCCCGGCTGGTCGAGGACGACGCGTGAGTCGGCGAGCGACGAGGTGGCGAAGGCCATCCGCGACGGCACGTTGGCCTTGATGAGCCCGGTGACGACGTCGACCGACGGGCGCTGGGTGGCCAGCACGAGGTGGATGCCCGCCGCCCGAGCCAGCTGGGTGATCCGGACGATCGACTCCTCGACGTCGCGGGGGGCCACCATCATCAGGTCGGCCAGCTCGTCGACGATGACCAGGAGGTAGGGGTAGGGCGAGATGACCCGCTCCGACCCGGGCAGCGGCTTGACCTTGCCCGAGCGCACCGCCTTGTTGAAGTCGTCGACGTGCTTGAACCCGAACGCGGCGAGGTCGTCGTAGCGGGTGTCCATCTCGCGCACGACCCAGGCCAGCGCCTCGGCGGCCTTCTTGGGGTTCGTGATGATCGGCGTGATGAGGTGCGGGATCCCCTCGTAGGCCGTCAGCTCCACGCGCTTCGGGTCGACGAGCACCATGCGCACCTCGTCGGGCGTCGCGCGCATGAGGATCGAGGTGATCATCGAGTTGACGAAGGACGACTTGCCCGCACCGGTCGCCCCGGCCACGAGCAGGTGGGGCATCTTGGCCAGGTTGGCGATGACGTAGCCGCCCTCGACGTCCTTGCCGACGCCCATGACCATCGGGTGCTCGTTGCTACGGGCCACCTGGCTGCGCATGACGTCACCGAGGGACACCGTCTCGCGGTCGGTGTTGGGGATCTCGATGCCGATCGCCGACTTACCGGGGATCGGGCTGAGGATGCGCACGTCGGCCGACGCCACGGCATACGCGATGTTCTTGGAGAGGGCGGTGACCCGCTCGACCTTGGTGGCGGGGCCGAGCTCGACCTCGTAACGGGTCACGGTCGGGCCGCGGGTGAACCCCGTGACCTGGGCGTCGATCTCGAACTGGTCGAAGACGATGGTCAGGGCCTCGACGACCCGGTCGTTCGCGGCGCTGCGGGTGCGGTGCGGTGCGCCCGGTGCGAGCAGGGCGGGGTCGGGCAGTGTGTAGGCGATATCGCCGGTCAGCGAGAGCTGCTCCACCCGGGCCGGCAGGGTGGCCGTCGGCGGGGGCACGAGGGCGGGCTTCGGCCCGACCGCAGGGGTAGGCGTGACGCCCGGCACCCGGTCGGCCGGCGGTTCGGCCGCGGCGGCGGAGTCGGGACGGCGTTCGCCCGGACGCAGCCGGCGGGCCGCCTTGCGGTCGGCGGCGATGACCGCCGCCTGCTCGAACGCCTCGTCGCCGGTGAGCTCGCCGTGCGGGTCGAGCAGGTCGGTGGCCCGGCGCCGGGGGCGCCCGGGCTTGGCCGGCGCCGCGTCGTCGGCGGGCTGCTCGCCGACGTCATCGGAGTGGCTGCCGTGCAGGAGCCGGTCACGCAGCTCGCGCAGGCGTTCCGGCACATGCCGCAACGGGGTGCCGGTGAGGACGAGCAGTCCGAAGAGGGCCAGCAGCGCCAGGATGACCACTGCGCCAGGCGTGGAGACGGCGGTGGCCAGAGGGCTCGAGGCGAGGAAGCCGATGATCCCGCCCGCCGCCCGCATCGGGACCGCGCCGTCGGGTGGGTTGGGGATGCCGTCGACGATGTGGGCCAGGCCGCAGGCGGCGAACGTGAGCGCGGCGGTCCCGACGAGCAGGCGGTTGGTGACGGCGGCGTCCTCGGGAGCCCGCAGCACGCGCAGGCCGAAGAGGAGCAGGACGAGCGGCAGCGCATACCCGACCCGGCCGAGCGTGCCCGCGACGACCGCGTGGATGACGTCGCCGGCGACTCCCGGCACGCCCCACCACTCGCGGGCGGCAACGACGACGGCGAGCCCGATCAGCGTGAACCCGATGCCGTCGCGACGGTGCTCCGGCTCGAGGTCGCGGGCCGAGCTGCCCACGCGACGCACGGCTCCACCGGCGAGGTGGGAGATGCCCATCCAGGTGCCGCGCACCGCTCGAAGGGGCAGCGGGAGGCCGCCGGACCGGGCCGAACCCTTGCGGGGAGCCGGCTTACGGGGGGCCTGACGGCCGCCTCGGCCGGCGGGCTGACGCGTCGTCGGCGCCCGCCCGGTGGCCGGGCGTGACGAGGTGGACGAGGGACGCGACGCCATGGGGCAAACGCTACGCGAAAGTCACCTCAGACTCACGCGTCACACGCGTCCCAGCAATGTCCGGTCGGGCGGTCGCCCCAGGCCCGTCGTCTCAGACTGCGAGAGGCGGGGCCGCCTGGTGGACATCTCGCCCGGGCTCGCTCTACCGTTGGCGCAGGTCATGAGTGCCAGCGCACAGCCCCGGCTTGCTGGCCAGCAACCCTCCTTCCGCGGTGGGGTGCTCCGGGTGACGACCTGGCCCACGTCCAGATCGGCGTCGGGCAAGCGCGGGCCTCGCCTCCGGCAGGTCCCTCAAGACCCACGGAGCACCCGATGTCCACCGCACGCAGCGAGTACGCCTACAGAAGCGCCGTCAGCGCGCCCACCATCCCCAACCGCCTGCATGTCGTCCGCGACGGCGAGCACCCTGACGTCGCCGGCACCCTGCCCGCCGTCGTCGGTGCCGGGCTGCGGGTCACGACCCTGACCGGCGAGATCGACTACGCCAACCTCGACCACG
>JBDSYO010000091.1:0-5948 GCA_039925625.1 Lapillicoccus sp.
CAGCTCGGCCACCACTACCGGGTGATCTAGCGGCGGCGCTTCTCCCGTACGCGAACGGACACCTCGATCGGCGTCCCCTCGAACCCGAACTCCTCGCGGAGCCGGCGCTCGAGGAACCGGCGGTAGCCCGCCTCGATGAAGCCCGACGCGAAGACGACGAACCGCGGCGGCTGGGTGGCGGCCTGCGTCGCGAAGAGGATGCGCGGCTGCTTGCCGCCCCGCACGGGGTGCGGGTGACCGGCCACGATCTCGCCGAAGAAGGCGTTGAGGCGACCGGTGGGCACGCGGAACTCCCATGACGCCAGGGCCTTCTCCAGCGCCGGGACGAGGCGGTCGGTGTGGCGGCCCGTGAGCGCGGAGAGGTTGACCCGCGGCGCCCAGGGGATCTGCACGAGCTCACGTTCGATCTCGCGCTCGAGGTAGTAGCGGCGCTCCTCGTCGAGGGTGTCCCACTTGTTGTAGCCCACGACGAGCGCGCGCCCGGCGTCGATGACCTGCTGGATCACCCGCACGTCCTGCTCGGCGATGGGCTCGGACACGTCGATGAGCACGACCGCGACCTCCGCCTTCTCCAGGGCGGTCTGGGTGCGCAAGGAGGCGTAGAAGTCCGCGCCGCGGGTCTGGTGCACCCGGCGGCGGATCCCCGCCGTGTCGACGAACCGCCAGGTCTTCCCGCCCAGCTCGATGAGCTCGTCCACGGGGTCGCGGGTGGTTCCCGCGACCTCGTCGACGACGACCCGCTCGGTGCCGGCGAGCTGGTTGAGCAGGGACGACTTGCCGACGTTGGGCCGCCCGAGCAGGGCGACCCGGCGGGGGCCGCCACGGGCGTACGCGTTGCCGACCGTGGAGGTGTCGGGCAGGACCGCGAGCACCGCATCGAGCACGTCACCGCTCCCCCGGCCGTGCAGCGCGGAAACCGGCCACGGCTGCCCGAGACCGAGGTTCCACAGGGCCGTCGCGTCGGCCTCGAAGCGCTGGTCGTCGACCTTGTTGGCCACGAGGACGACCGGCTTGCCCGCACGGCGCAGGAGCCGGACGACGCCCTCGTCGGTGTCGGTGGCGCCGACGGTCGCGTCGACGACGAACATGACGACGTCGGCGAGGTCGACGGCCACCTCAGCCTGCTCGGCGACGCGCAGGTGGATGCCCTCGGCGCCGACCTCCCAGCCGCCGGTGTCGACGAGGGTGAACCGGCGGCCGGCCCACTCCGCCTCGTAGGCCACGCGGTCGCGGGTCACCCCGGGGACGTCTTCGACGACGGCCTCGCGGCGGCCGAGGATGCGGTTGACCAGAGTCGACTTGCCCACGTTGGGCCGCCCGACGACGGCGACGACGGGCTGCGGACCGGACGCCGAACCCGGCAGACCGTCCGCGGCGTCACCCTCGAGGAGGGCGCGGTCCTCGTCGCTGAGCTCGAACTCGTCGAGACCGGCACGCAGGACCCGTTCCATGCCCGGGTCGTCGGGAAGATCGGGACGCTCGGAGGCGTCGGATGCGGTGGAGTCGGTCACGGGAACAGCCTCGATCGGTATGCGTGACAGCGGCGGGCGCGTCGTGCGCGCCGGCGGCGGTTCACACCCAATAGGTCGGCGGCGGCCGCTTTTCCGGACGCTGCCCACCTATTAGGCAGAAAGGGGGGACCCGCCATTGTCCCTCAGACAGGGGCGTGCTCGTGCACGACGGCGAGGACGGCGGCGATGGAGCCCCCCAGGTCGAGGCCCGAGGTGTCGACGGTGACGACGCCGTCCGAGGCGGTGACGAACTGCGAGACGGTGGAGTCGTCGCGGTCGCGCCGCACGATCTGGTCCCGGGTGGCGGCCAGGCTCGCAGCGTCGGTGCCGCCGTGCAGCTCGAGGGTGCGGCGGGCGAGCCGGGCGTCCTCGCTGGCGGTCAGCAGCACCCGTACGTCCGCGTCGGGCGCGACCACGGTGGTGATGTCGCGGCCTTCGACGACGCAGCCTCCGGTGCGCTCTGAGCACTCCGCGATGATGGCGCGCTGCCGGCTGCGCATCGTGGCGCGCACCCTGAGGTTGGTGGCGACGGACGAGACGGCGGTCGAGATGCGGGTCTCGCGGATCGCGGCGGAGACGTCGTGGCCTCCGGCCCGCACCCACGGTGCAGCAGGGTCGGTGCCGACCTCGAGGTCGAGGCGTTCCGCCGCACCCGCCACGGCGGCGGCGTCGTCCAGCGCGATGCCCAGCTCGAGGCACCACCAGGTGAGGGCGCGGTACATCGCCCCGGTGTCGAGGAAGCCCACGCCCAGCTCGGTGGCGACGGCCCGGGCCACGGTGGACTTGCCCGAGCCGGAGGGCCCGTCGATGGCCACGACCGTGGGGTGAGTCGTCGTACGGGAGGCGGACGACGAGGTACCAGAGGCGGTCACGGGCCCCGACTCTAACCGACCGGCGCCGCCGACCGTCAGTCGTGGACCCGCCATCCGCGCTCGTCCAGAGCCGCCAGCAGACGCTCGAGGGACGCGGGGACCACCGAGACCTCAGCGAGCCCGAACGGCTGGCCCAGGCCGTGCTCGAGGTGCAGGTCCTCGAGGTTGACCCCGGCCTCGCCCATGTCGGTGAAGAGCTGGCCCAGTGCTCCGGGCCGGTCCGGCACGACGACGACGACCGTGGCGTAGGACGTCGGGGCCGCCCCGTGCTTGCCGGGGATGCGGGCATACCCGATGTTGCCGTTGCCGACCGTGCGGTGGACGACCTCCAGGGCGCCGCGCCCGTCGCCCGCGGACAGCCCGTCCAGCGCGGTGATGACCTCGTCGAGGTCGGTGCGCAGCGCCAGGAGCACCGTCCGCACCGCGGCGGCGTTGCCGGCCAGGATCTGGGTCCACAGCCGGGGGTCGCTGGCGGCGATGCGGGTGACGTCGCGCAGTCCCTGGCCGGCGAGCGCCACCGCGGGATCGGAGGCGTCGCGCAGCCGGGCGGCGACGAGGCTGGCGGCCAGCTGCGGCACGTGGGAGACCACCGCCACCGCGGCGTCGTGCTCGTCGGCGCCCATCACCGTGACCACCGAGCCGGCTGCCGTCGCGACCCGGCGGACGAGCTCGACCGACTCCGGGCGGCTGCGCTCCGTCGGCACCACCACCCACGCCCGTCCGTCGAAGAGGTCGGCCCGGGCGGCACCCGCGCCCGAGCGCTCACGCCCGGCCATGGGGTGCGAGCCGACGTAGCGGTCGAGGTCGCCTCCCCCGGCCCGGACGGCCTCCAGCACCGCCCCCTTGACTGACGCGACATCGGTCACGACGGCGTCGGGCCACCGGACCAGGGCGTCGAGGACGGCGGCCGCCGCGACATCGGGGGGCGCGGCGACCACTACCAGGTCGGGAGCCCGGTCGCCGTCGGTCGCTATCGTCCCCGCCCCCAGGTCACGCGCCAGGCGCTCGGCCGTCGGCGAGGGGTCGGACAGCGTGACGGCGAAACCGTTACGCGACAAGGCGATCCCGAGACTGGTCCCGATCAGACCGGTGCCGACGACCCGGACGTGCGCACTCATCCGCTCACATCCCGGCGGCCTGGTAGAGCCGCCCGACCTCGTCCGCGCTCAGTCGCCGGGTGCGTCCGGACTTGAGGTCGCCCAGCCGGATCGGCCCGACCTGCACGCGCACCAGGGTCTGCACGGGGTGGCCGACGGCGTCGAGCATCCGGCGTACGACGTGCTTGCGCCCCTCGTGAAGCACCACCTCGACGAGCGCTCGACCCGGCTGGGAGTCCACGATCTTGAACGAGTCGACGGACACCGGTCCGTCGTCGAGCTCGACGCCCTCCCGCAGCCGCTTCCCGATGTCGCGGGGCACCGGCCCCGGGATCTGCGCGATGTAGGTCTTGGGCACGCCGTAGGCCGGGTGCTGCAGCCGGTGGGCGAGGTCGCCGTCGTTGGTGAGCAGCAGCAGCCCTTCGGTGTCGGCGTCGAGGCGACCCACGTGGAACAGCCGTTCCGGCCGGTTACCCACGTAGTCGGCGAGGGAGACCCGGCCGAGCTCGTCGTTCATCGTCGAGACGACGCCCAGCGGTTTGTTGAAGGCGAGATAGACCCGCGACTCGTCGAGCTGCACCCGCACCCCGTCGACGTGCACGGTCTGCCGCACCGGGTCGATGCGCACACCGAGCTCGGTGACGACCTGGCCGTCGACCTCCACTCGACCCGCTGAGATGAGGTTCTCGCAGACCCGCCGCGAGCCCACGCCGGCCGCGGCGAGCAGCTTCTGCAGGCGTACGCCGTCGGGGTCGTGCACGTCGACCTTCGGCTCGTCCTTGCGCGGCGGCAGCTTGGTGGGCTGGCTGGCCTTGGTCGACCCCGCGAACCGCGGCCCGGACGCCTTGGCGGGGCCGGATCCCTTGGCGGGACCGGCGCCCTTGGCCGGACCGGGCCGACCCTGCGGCCGGCCCCCCTGGCCGCCACCGCTCGTGCGCGGCTTGCGGCCGCCGGGACCCTGTCGCCCGGGACGGTCGGGACGGTCGGCTCCCGGGGTCATGACCGACCCCGCTCGGCCAGCTCGTCGAGCGCGTCGACCTCGGGGAGGAAGGGTGCCAGCGCGGGCAGCTCGTCGAGGGAGCCGAGGCCCATCCGCTCGAGGAAGGCGGGTGTGGTGCCGTAGAGGATCGAACCGCCCTCCCCCGCCTCGTCGCGCTCCTCGATGAGGCCGCGGGTGAGCAGGGTGCGCAGGACGCCGTCGACGTTGACGCCCCGGACCGCGCTGACCCGGCCCCGGCTGACCGGCTGGCGGTAGGCGATGACCGCCAGGGTCTCCAGCGCCGCCTGGGTGAGGCGCGCCTGCTGGCCGTCGAGGAGGAACTTCTCGACGAACGGCGCGTAGTCCGACCGGCTGTAGACGCGCCAGCCGCCACCGACGTTGCGCAGCGTGAAGCCGCGGTGGGAGGCGGCGTACTCGTCCTCCAGACCGGTGAGGTGCCCCACGACGGTGTCGACCGGGAGCTGCAGGGCGGACGCGAGGGCGACCTCGCTGACCGGCTCGTCGACGACCATGAGCACCGCCTCGAGAGCGGACCGGGCGCCACCGGGGACGGTGTCGAGGTCGAGACGCCCGCCCGCGTCGTCGGGCCTGGGGAAGTCGGTCACGGGGTGTCTCCTGGGGTCACGGGGTGGTGCAGGGGGACGGTTGGGGCCGCCTGGGCTGCCGGGTCCGCCGGGTCCGCCGGGTCCGGGTCGGCGACTTCGTCGAACTCCTCGCCGATGCGGTGGCTCACGTCGTCGCCGAGGTCACCCTCCTCGCTCCCCGTCCACCGCACGGTGAGCGGGCCGAGCGCCTCGGGCTGGTCGAAGGCGATGGCCGCCTCCTTGAACAGCTCGAGCAGCGCGAGGAAGCGCGCGACGATGACGAGCGTGTCGTCGGCGTCGGACACGAGGTCGCGGAAGGAGCAGGCCCGGTCGCGGCGCAGCCGGTCGACGAGCAGGAGGGCCTGCTCGTGGACGCTCACCTGCGGTGCGTGCAGGTGGTCCAGCCCGACGGTCGGTGCCACCTTGGGCGTGAGGGCGCGCGCCGCGATCATGGCCAGCTGTTCGGGGGTGATCCCGAAGACGAGCTCGGGCAGCAGGCGGGCGAACTGGGGCTCGAGCCCAGCCTGCCGGGCCGTCATCCGCGCCGCGGTCACCATCCGGTCGCCGAAGGCCCGCGCGATGTCCTTGAACGCGCGGTACTGCAGGAGTCGGGCGAACAGCAGGTCGCGCGCCTCGATGAGCGCGAGGTCCTCCTCGTCGGCCGCGGCCGACTGCGGCAGCAGCCGCGCGGCCTTGAGGTCGAGCAGCGTCGCCGCCACGAGGAGGAACTCCGAGGCCTGACCGAGGTCCCATTCGACTCCGGACTCGCGCGCGGCCCGGATGTGGCCGATGAACTCGTCGGTGACCTGGGCGAGAGCGATCTCGGTGATGTCGAGCCGGTGCTTGGAGATCAGGCCCAGCAGCAGGTCGAAGGGCCCCTCGAA
>JBDSYO010000092.1:0-8728 GCA_039925625.1 Lapillicoccus sp.
CCTGACGCCGGCCAGAGGCCTACTTCTTGTTGCGACGCTGGTGACGCGTCTTGCGCAGCAGCTTGCGGTGCTTCTTCTTGGCCATCCGCTTGCGCCGCTTCTTGATGACTGAACCCATGGACTGTCCTCGCGTGGTGTGAGTCGTGCCTACCGTGATGATGTCGGCGGGCAAAGGCTTTCGCAGGTCGCGCCGAACAGGTCAACCGTCATGGTAGCCGCCCGCGGCACAACGCCCCAAAAGCGGAGCCGAGCTCGAGCGGCTGGGCGGTGCTCAGGCGGTGTCGACGAACGACGAGCGCAGGTAGGTGTGGACCTCGTCCTCCGGCACCCGGAACGAGCGACCGACCCGCACGGCCGGCAGCTCACCGGCGTGGACGAGGCGGTAGACCGTCATCTTCGACACGCGCATGATCGAGGCGACCTCGGCGACGGTCAGGAACCGCACCTCGGCGAGCTGACGCTCAGTGGACATCGTGACCCGCGATCTGCACCGTCGCAGCGCCGGCTTCCCCTCCGGCGACCGACTGCGCGGGTGCAAGGAGTCACTCTAGGGGCAGGTGTGACGCTTGTGGAAGTCGAGAGGGCGCCGGGGTCCCCGTCGTCAAGGCGACACGCCGCAGTCGCGCCCCCCGGCTACCTCGCCTCAGTCGAACCACACGTCCAGACCGTGCAGGGGGAACACGGCCTGCCGGGTGGCCATGACGGCCCGGTCGACGATGTCCTCGGGGTCGTAGCCGACGTCCCACGAGCGCCACCAGAGCGGCCCCGCGTCCGGCGCCCGGTCGCCCATCCGGGACGGTGCCGGGCGTCCGGTGAGCCGTCGGACGTGCTCGCGCCATTCCTGCGGCACCGCCGCGGACACGGCCACGGGGTGGTGCGCGGCGATGGCCGTGAGATGGGTCCACGCGCGCGGCACGACGTCGACGATCTCGTAGCCCCCGCCCCCCAGCGCGACCCAGCGCCCGTCGCATACCTCGTGGCTGAGGTCGTGCAGGGCCACCGCCGCCTCGCGCTGCGCGTCGACGGTGAGGGCCAGGTGCGCGAGCGGATCCTGCAGGTGGGTGTCGCAACCGTGCTGCGTGACGAGGACCTGCGGCCGGAAGGCCCGGACGACGGGGAGGACGCTGGAGTGGAAGGCGCGCAGCCACGCCGCGTCGGAGACACCCGGCGGGAGGGCGATGTTGACCGCGGAGCCCTGGGCGTCCCGCCCGCCGACGTCGGAGGGCCAGCCCGTGCCGGGGAAGAGCGCCCGGCCGGTCTCGTGGATGGAGACCGTGAGCACCCGCTCGTCGTCCCAGAAGATCCGCTCGACGCCGTCGCCGTGGTGCACGTCGACGTCGACGTACGCGACCCGTTCGACCCCGTGGTCCAGCAGCCAGCGGATGCCGACGGCCACGTCGTTGTAGATGCAGAACCCGGAGGCGGCAGCGGGCATCGCGTGGTGCAGGCCACCGCAGAAGTTCACCCCGTGCCGGGTACGACCGGTCCAGACGCTCTCGCACAGGTCCCGGGTGCCGGCCACGATGCGAGCGCTGGCCTCGTGCATCCCCGGGAAGGCCGGGTCGTCGTCGGTGCCGAGGCCGTAGTCCCCGTGGGCGCTCGCAGGGTCCTGGGAGGCCGCCTTGACCGCCTCGACATAGGCCGGGTCGTGCACCGTGGCGAGCAGCTCGTCGGAGGCGATGACGGGCTTGACGCGCTCCACCCCGGGGAGGTCGAACAGCCCGAACGCGTCGCACAGCCGGGCGGTGAGGTCGAGCCGCACCGGGGACATCGGGTGGGTCGGGCCGAAGTCGTACAGCGTGAAGTCGGGGTCCCAGACGACCTCCGCCTGCGTGGGCATGGGCGTGACGTTACCGCCCGCACCCGTGGCAGGGGTCGGCGAGCGGCGGGTCAGAGATGCGCGGGCCGGCTGCGGTCGTCGCCGAGCGGGAGCACCATGGCGATCTCCTCCTCGCCGTGCTCCGACGCGACCCGCATGGGGCGGCGGAAGTCGGTGGGGCGGAAGCCGATCCCGCTGGCGAAGGCGACGGCTCGGCCGTTGTCGGTGCCCACCCAGTAGGAGACGTGCGAACGCCCGTCCTGCCGGGCCCGCGCCGCGCTGGCCTCGACCAGCTGGGTGGCCACCCCGGTGCCCCGGGCGGTGGGCGCGACCCACAGCCCGAAGATCTCCGCGACGCGGCCCTCCTCGTCCTTGCCCTGCCCCAGCGAGACGACGCCGAGCCGCTCGGGGTCGGCGGCCGGTGGCTCGGCCTGCACCTCGGCGACGAGGCGGACGGACCGGCGCATCCGCAGGCGCCAGAAGTTCTCGTCGTAGCCCTGCTCGTCGTCCCTGCTGGCGGCGAACGCATCCGGGGCGTCGGCGAGCGCCGCCAGCCGGATGGCCCGGAAGGCCTCCCAGTCATCCTCGCTCAGCGCACGAACGGTCACGTCGGTCATGGGTGTCAGCCTTCCACGTCCGGGGCACCGGGTGGGATGCGGGTCTCGGACGGCCGCGAACCGCCGGTCAGGTCACGCTCCATGCTCAGCTCCAGGAGGTCGGCTCGACGCGGGTGCGGTGCGCTCCGCCCGGTGAGGCGGAAGCCCATCCGCTCGTACAGCGCGAGGGCCGGGTCGTTGCCGCTCGTCACCTCGAGCACGACGCGCCCACAGCCCCGGGCGACGGCCTCGTCGAGCACGGCCTGCACGAGCCGCTCACCGACCCCCCGGCCCCGGGCGCGCGGCGGGACGTACATCGCCACCAGCGTGAGCGTGTCGGGCGCCTCGTCCGGGTCCGGGAAGAGGCCCACCGAGCCCACCGGGTGGCCGTCGGCGTGGGCGTGCAGGTGGTGCTGGGCGGCGATCCGCGAGCGCCACGCGGCCTCGTCGAGGTCGACGACGTCGGCGTACTGGGTCCAGTACGCGTCCGGGGCGTCCTGGAGCATCTCCAGGCGCAGGTCGCGGTGGGCCCGCCAGTCGTCGGGCCGGACCCGGTGCAGGGTCACGTCCGCCCCCGCCGGGAGACGGAGGCGCAACGGCTCAGCCAAGACCCGAGGCCAGCTCGCGCGAACGGACCGCCGCGGCCTCCATGGCCGTGATGAACGCCGCCCGCACCTTGTGGTCGTCGAGCTGACGCAGTGCGGCCACCGTCGTGCCGCCGGGTGAGGAGACCCGCTCCCGGAGCACCGTGGGGTGCTCGCCGGTCTCCTTGAGCATCGTCGCCGCGCCGTAGAGGGTCTGCACGACGAGCTCGGTCGACGTGGCCCGCGGCAGACCGAGGACGACGCCCGCCTCGATCATCGCCTCCACGACGTAGAAGATGTACGCCGGGCCGCTGCCGGAGATCGCGGTGACGGCGTCCTGGTAGCTCTCAGGCACCTGGACGACCCGGCCGCACGAGCGGAGCATCGCCTCCGCCTCGGCCAGGTGGGCCTCGGTGCAGTGCCGGCCGGGCGAGATGGCCGCCATCCCCTGGTCGACCAGCGCCGGGGTGTTGGGCATGACGCGCACGACGGACGAACCCTCGGGCAGCCGGGACTCGAGGAAGTCGGTGGTGATGCCGGCGGCAAGGGAGACGACGAGGTTTCCCGGCCGCACGTGGTCGCGGATCTCGGCGAGCAGGTCGTTCATGTCCTGCGGCTTGACGACGAGCACGAGCACCTCGGCGCCCTCGGCGGCGGTGGCGTTGTCGAGCACGGTGACGCCGTACTTGTCGTTCAGCGCTCGGGCGTGGTCGACGCGGCGCTCGGTGATGACGAGGTCGCCCACGTCGCGGCCGGAGCGGATCAGCCCGGAGAGCAGGGTCTCGCCCATGACCCCGGCGCCGAAGATCGCGGTGACGGCCACGTCAGCCCCTCGTCGCGACGCCGCGCAGGAAGAACGCGAGGTTGGCGGGCTTCTCGGCCATCCGACGCATGAGGTAGCCGTACCACTGCTCTCCGTAGGGGATGTAGACCCGCATCTGGTCCCCCCGGTCGGCGATCCGCTGCTGCTCCTCCGGCCGGATGCCGTAGAGCATCTGGTACTCGAACGACCTCGGGTCGCGGCCGTGCTTGGCGGCGAGGGCGCCCGCGATCTCGACGAGACGCGGGTCGTGGCTGGCGACCATCGGGTAGCCCTTGCCGGCCATGAGCACCTTGAGGCACCGCACGTAGGCCCGGTCGACGTCGGAGCCTTGGTACGCCACCGAGTCGGGCTCGTTGTAGGCCCCCTTGCAGAGCCGCACCCGGCTGCCCGCGCCGGCGAGGTCGGCGCAGTCGGCCTCGGTGCGGCGCAGGTACGCCTGGAGCACCGCGCCGACGTCGGGGAAGTCGGCGCGCAGGGCACGCACCGTCTCGAGGGTGGCGTCGGTGGTGGTGTGGTCCTCCATGTCGACGGTGACCGTCGTGCCCGCCTCGGCCGCGGCCGCGCAGACCTCGCGGGCGTGCTCCAGGGCGATCCGGTGGCCGTCGTCGGGCAGGGCCTGGCCGACGGCGCTGAGCTTCAGCGACACCTCCACGGCACCGCCCGCGGTGAGCCCCTCCTCGGAGAGAGCCGCGATCAGGGCGAGGTAGGCGTCGCAGGTGTGCTGGGCGTGGGCGCGGTCGGTGGTGTCCTCGCCGAGGTAGTCGACGGTGACCAGCCGGCCGGTGCCCGTGAGCCCCCCCGCCGCCCCCACCGCGTCGCTCGTACCCGCACCCGGCACGAAGCGGCGCACGACCGACCGGCTCACCGGGGCCCGCTCGACCAGGTCACGGACGGTGTCGGAGTCGGCCAGGTGCAGCAGGCCGTTGCGCAGCACGTCACGGGCGTCCACGGGAGCAATCTATCCCCGCCCCGCCGACCTCAGCGGCGACCGGTCCGTGGCTCAGGGCGTGCGGCGGCGCAGGGTCAGCGACCCCAGGACCAGCGCGGCCACGACGAACCCCGCGATCACCGCGAGGTTGCGCGCGACCTCCGCGCCGGGAGAGACGTCGGCCGAGACCGCGTGCATGGCGTCCACGGCATACGACAGGGGGAGCACCGCCCCGAGCCAGTGGAGTACGGTAGGCAGCTCGTCGCGGGCCACGAGCAGCCCGCAGAGGAAGAACTGGGGCAGGACGACCGCCGGCATGAGCTGCACCGCCTGGAACTCGGTGCGCGCGAACCCGCTCGCGAGCAGCCCCAGCGCGGTGCCGAGGATCGCGTCGAACACGGCGACGACCACGAGCATCCAGACCGGGCCCCGGACGTCCAGCCGGCACACCCAGACCGCGAACCCCACCGCCACGAGGCCCTGCACCACCGCCACGGCCGCGAACGCCAGGGCGTAGCCGAACATGAAGTCGCCCTTGCCCAACGGGGTCGTGAGCAACCGCTCGAGGGTGCCGCCACTGCGCTCGCGGAGCGTGCCGATGCTCGTCACGAGGAACATGACGATGAAGGGGAAGACGCCCAGCAGCGCCGGTCCGACCGTGTCGAACACCCGGGTGCCCTGGTAGATCCAGGCGAGCAGCCCCATGAGCACGCACGGGACGACGACCAGCAGGGCGATCGTGCGCGGGTCGGCCCGGAGCTGCCGCAGCACGCGGCCGGCGGTGAGCAGGGTGAGCCGGGCGTTCATCGCCGCGCCGCGTCGACTAGGTGGAGGAACGCCGAGTCTGCGTCGTCGGTCTGCGTCTGCGCGAGCAGACCCGAGGGCGTCGTGTCGGCGAGGAGGCGACCGTCGTGCAGGAGGAGCAGCCGGTCGCAGCGGGTGGCCTCGTCCATGACGTGGCTGGAGATCAGCAGACACCGGCCCTCGGCGGCGAGCCGGCCGAAGAGCCCCCAGAGGTCGCGACGGAGCACCGGGTCGAGCCCCACGGTGGGCTCGTCGAGGACGAGGACCTCGGGGTCCGCGGCGAGCGCGCAGGCGAGGGACACGCGGTTCAGCTGACCCCCGGAGAGGTTGCGCGCCAACGTCGTCCGCTGCTCGGTCAGGTCGACGAGTCGGAGGGTGTGCTCCACCGCCGCGGCCGGGGCGCCCACCACCGCCGCGAAGTAGCGCACGTTCTCCAGCACCGTGAGGTCGTCGTAGACGCTGGCCCGCTGGGTCACATAGCCGACCCGGCGGCGCAGGGCCGCCGACCCCGCGGGCTCGCCGAGCACCGTGACCGTGCCCCCGTCGACCACCTGGACACCCACGACGGCGCGCATCAGGGTCGACTTCCCCGAACCGCTGGGGCCGAGCAGCCCGACGACCTGGCCGACCGGGATGGTGACGGAGAGGTCCTCCATGACGACACGGCGGCCCCGCACCACCCGGAGGTGGTCGACGACGATGCCCGCCCCGGCCGCCTCGTTCACCATGCGATGAAATCTACTCCCGAACCGTCGTCGCCGGGACGGATCCGGCCGGCTGGTGCGGCGCCGGCTCGTAGAGTGCGGCCATGCCCACGTCCCTGTCCTTCGACGAGCACGGCAACGGGTTGGGTGAGGCGTGGAGCGTGTTGCGGGACAACGCCGCCCGCGCCGGGCTGGAGGCACCCGTGCCCACCTGCCCCGGATGGGCGGTGCGCGACCTCGTGGCGCACCAGGGCATGGTGCACCGCTGGGCCGCCGGTGCGGTCCGTGGCGAGGCGGACTGGTCCTCGGACGGCGCGGCCGACGCCCTGGTGGCCGAGGGACTGGCGTCGGACGACCCGCTCGGCTGGTTCGACGACGGTGCCCGTGACCTCCTGGCCGCACTGGCCCTGACGCCGGACGACCCGCAGCGACCGTTCTTCCTGCTCGACGCCGTGCCCGGCAAGGCGGCCTGGGCCCGTCGGCAATGCCACGAGACGACGATCCACGCCGTCGACGCCAGGTCCGCCGCCCTCGGCTGCACGCCCAGCCCGCGGCAGACCTGGCTGCGGCCCTCCCTGGCCCACGACGGGGTCGACGAGCTGCTGTGCGGCTTTGTGCCGCGACGCAGGGTCAGGTTGCGCAGCGACAGGCCCGACCGGCCCTACTCCGTCGTGGTCCGCAGCACCGACACGGGCGGGGTGTGGACCCTGCTCGTCTCCGACGGGCCCGTCGTCACCGTCGCGGGCGACTCCACGCCTACCGACCCGGTGGTCGAGGTGAGCGGGTCGGCGGTCCAGCTCTACCTCGGGCTGTGGAACCGGGGCCACGAGCTGGTCGTCAGCGACCCGGAGTTCCTCGAGACCTGGCGCCGGGCCGTCACGGTGCAGTGGTGACCGGGTCGACGAGGTAGCGCTGCAGGGTCGGACCGAGCCAACGGGCCAGCTCGTCGGGGCTCGCGTCGACCACGGGCTCGAGCCGCAGCACGTAGCGCGTCGTGGCGAGACCCACGAGCTGCGCAGCGGCCAGCCCGCCGCGCAGGGTCGCGTCGCCCACCCCGGTATGCCGGGTGACCTGCCCGACGATGTCCTGCGCCACCACCCGGCGCATCACCGCCGCGACGTCGTCGTTGGTCTGCGCGGCCCGCAGCATGGCCACCAGCCGCTCGCCGTTGACCGGGTCGTCCCACACGCTGAGGAACGTGCGCACGAGCCGGTCGCCGAGGGTCTCGGCCGGGCCCTCGAGGAGCCCCGCGACGACGTGGCCCGGGTTGACCCGGGTCAAGACCACCGCCTGGGCGAACAGGTCGGCCTTCCCCTCGAAGTAGTGGTGCACGAGCGCGGCGTCGACCCCGGCACGGCGGGCCACCGCGCGCAGGGTCGTGCCGTCGTAGCCCTTCTCGGCGAACTCCGCGCGGGCCGCCTCCTCGATGAGGCCGCGGGTGTCCTCTCCCGCCGGGCGCCGCCCCCGGCGCGGGGTGAGGGGCGGGCCGCCCGTCATCGGCCCTCCACCGCGCCGACCGTCGCGAAGTTCAGGCGCGCGAACGCGAGCGCGGCGGCGAGGTCCACCTCGCGGGCCTCTGCGTCGTGCCGGCGGGTGCTGACCTCGACCACGACCGACCCGTCGTAGCCGCGCTGGGCCAGGTGCTCCAACAGCTCGGCGCAGGGCTGGGTCCCCCGGCCGGGCACCAGGTGCTCGTCCCGCGGCGAGCCGGCCCCGTCGGCGAGGTGCACGTGGGCCAGCCGGTCTCCGAGCGTGAGGGCCATGGCCATCGCGTCGGACCCCGCGGTCGCGGTGTGCGAGAGGTCGAGCGTGACGTGGTCGTAGGGCTGGTCGACCGGGTCCCAGTGCGGCAGGTAGGCCAGCATCTCGCGCTGACCCGCCCGCCACGGGAACATGTTCTCGACCGCGAGCCGGATCCCGGTGTCGTGCTCCCGCGTCGCGATCCCGTCGGCGAACCCCTCCGCGTAGTCGCGCTGCCACCGGAAGGGCGGGTGCAGCACCACCGTCGGCGCCCCCAGCTCCTGCGCCATCTCGACCGAACGGTCCACCTTGTCCCACGGCTCGGTGCCCCAGATCCGTTGGGTGAGAAGGAGAGTCGGGGCATGCACCGAGAGCACCGGCATACCGTGGAGCTCGCTCAGCGCCCGCACGGCGCCGGGCTCCTGCGTCACGGGGTCGGTCCACACCATGACCTCCACGCCGTCGTAGCCGAGCCGGCTGGCCAGGTCGAAGGTCGCGGCGCAGCTCCCGGGGTACACCGAGGCCGTCGAGAGGCCGATGCGCGCGGTCGCGGCCTCGGTCATGGGGGCCATTCTCCGGTATGCGTCTGCGCCTAGGGTGTGCCGGTGGCCGAAGTCCCCCTCGACATCCCCCGGATCTGGGTCGAGTTCACCGACCCCGGGGACGACGGGCAGCGGTTCCGCTGCGACCTGACCTGGCTGACGTCGAGCTGGATGTGCATCTTCGGCAA
>JBDSYO010000093.1:0-5420 GCA_039925625.1 Lapillicoccus sp.
GTCGCGGCCGCGGTGCGGTAGTTGGCCCACACGTAGACCGCGCCGAAGCCGGAGGCGACGACGAAGACGACGACCGCCATGACGACGGACGTCTGCGGGAGGTTGAACGCCTGGAAGTAGTCCGCCATGTCGACACCGAGCATCTTCGGCGCGTTCGGCCCGGTGAAGTAGGGCACCGTGAACGCGCCAAGTGTGCCGATGGCCGTGAAGGTCCCGGCGATGACGGTGGGGACCAAGGCCAGAGGGGCGACGACCCGGAGCACCGTCGTCGGGATCGAGGCCCCGGCGTCGCGCGCGGCTTCGATGAGCGCATCCGGCACGGCCTGCACCCCGGAGACGACCATGAGGGTCGCGAACGGTAGGTGGGTCCACACGAGCCCGATGATGACGGCCGTCGTGGAGTAGCCCCAGACCGGTGCCTCGAACCCCATGTGCGCGGCCACCGACCGGAGGAACCCGTCGGCCGCGTAGAAGGTGAGGATGGCCCACGACGCGATGACGACAGGGATGAACATGGGGACGACCGCGAACGCCGAGAGCGCCCGGGCGACCCAGCCGTCCGACAGCCGCACATACAGAGCCACACCCCACGCCAGGACGACGACGATCACCGTGGTGGCGAGGGTGACCAGCACCGTGATGGTGAAGTCACGCTGGAACCGGGAGTCGGCGAAGAGCTGTGTGTAAGCGCCGAACGTCGTCTTGTACCAGGCGTCGACGGTGTGCTGGTCGCTGGCGATCGCCGCAACCGTGGCGTTGAGGCCCCCGATATGGCCGAAGCTGTAGGCCACGGCCGTGACGATCGGGAACCCGACGAAGACCGCGACCAGCAGCAGGGGTGGGCTGGCCAGCGCCAGCCCACCCAGCCGGTGACGCAGGGTGTTCTTCACCACCGGACCGTCACTTGCCCGGGACGTTCTGGTCCCAGAGGTTGTTGATGTCGGTGGCGTGGTCGGAGAAGTAGCCGGGCCGCAGGTTCTGGGTGTCGGCGTCCTTGAACTTGGCCTGCACCTCGGGCGCGAGCTTGCTCAGCGGGATGGCGGGGTAGCCGGCGATCTTGTCGGCGATCTTCGCCTGCTCGTCGGGCTGCAGGATGAAGTTGACGAACTTGTAGGCGAGGTCCTGGTTCTTCGAGCCCTTGACGACGCCGAGGTAGGACGCGCCACCGGTGAAGGAGGGGTTCGAGATCTGCTGCACCTTCATCGTCTTGGGGATCGTCCCCGACGCCTGGCCGGAGATGAACTGGTCGGACCACACCGGGGCCATGTCGATCTGGCCCGAGGAGAGCAGCTGGAGGGTCTGGTTGTTCCCGTTGGGGTAGACGCCCTTCTGGAAGACGTACTGGTTGAGGGAGGCGAGGGTCTGCCAGCCCGGGTCCCAGTCCTTCTCGAGCTCCTTCTTGTAGGCCGTCGTCATCTGGTCGCGGTCGGCCTGCGGCACCTTGCTGTCGAGGACGGTCGTGACGAACGCCCCGCCCGAACCGCCGGTCTTCGGCGAGTTGTAGGTGAACCGGCCGGGGTTGGCCTTGATCCAGGCGAGCAGCTCGTCGAGCGTCTTCGGGGGGTTGGTGACCTTGTCGGGGTTGTAGGCCAGCAGCACCGAGGAGGCTCGGTAGGGCACCGCGCCCGGCCCGCCGGCCGCGACGATCTTGCTGTCGACGCCGTTGAGGTTGGGGATCTTGCTGGTGTCGGTGACGAGCAGGCCGGCCTTGGCCGCCTTGGGGACGAAGCTGGCGGTGACGTCCATGGCCGGGTCGCGGTTCTGCTGGGCGGCGGCGGCCAGCTTGGCGAAGTTGGCCTGGTCGTTGGTGCCGTGCAGGTCGTAGGTCAGCTTCACCGTGGTGCCGGGGTTGGCCGCCTGGAAGTCAGGGATCAGGGTCTGCTGGAACAGCTCCTGGATGTTGGTGTCGTCGCTGGCGGCGACGGTGATGGTGCCCCCGCCGCTGACGGAGCCGGCCGTCCCCCCGGCGGACGCGCCGCCGGTGGAGGCGGGGCCGTTCCCGGAACAGGCCGCGAGGACGAGAGCGAGGGGCGCGAGGCCGGAGGCCGCGACAACGATGGTTCGGCGCATGGGAGCACTGTGTTCTCCTCGCAGGGGATTCGCAAGACGACACGAAGCCCTGGATGGGAATGTCACACGTTCGTGTCTGACAACGTGGCGGATTGTCACCTCGCGTCCACCCCGAACGCGTCGACCAGGGCCAACACGACGCCTGCAGGGCGAGTTCGGGTCTAGAGCCGGGCGATGACGGCGTCCAGCATCCGCTCGGTCAGTCGGCCGGTGAAGGTGTTCTGCTGGCTGACGTGGTAGCTGCCGACGAGCCGCACGGGCCGGCCGGCGGCCGTCACGAGGGTGACCTCGGCGCCGTGTCCGAACCGCGCCTTGGGCACCGGCACGGCCCAGCCGAGCCGGCGGGCACTCGCCAGGGTCGCGTCCCAGGCGATGCCGCCCAGGGCGAGCACGGAGCGCAGGAGTGGCGACGACAGCTCGAGGTCGCGGTCGACCCACGCGCCGCAGGCGGCCCGCTCGGCCGGGGTGGGCTTGTTGGCCGGCGGTGCGCAGCGCACGGCAGCGACGATCCGCAGGCCGGTCAGCCGCAGACCGTCGCCGCTGGCGACACTCGTCGGCTGGTTGGCGTACCCGGCGCGGTGCAGTGCGGCATACAGCCAGTCGCCGCTGCGGTCACCGGTGAACATCCGCCCGGTGCGGTTGGTGCCGTTGGCCGCGGGCGCCAGGCCGACCACGACGACACCCGCCTGGGGGTCGCCGAACGACGGGCCCGGCCGACCCCAGTAGGGCTGGTCGGCGAAGGCGGCCCGCTTCCCGGTGACCGCGACGGACTCCCGCCACGCCACGAGCCGGGGGCAGGCCCGGCAGACCGAGACCCGGGCGGCGAGCTGCTCGACGGAGCCGGCCGACGCGGCCAGCCGGAGCACGTCCGCCGCGGAGCGCGCCTGGGGGGTGTCGACGTCGGCGGGGTCCCCCGGCCAGCCCGTGCCGGGGGGCACGGGCGAGACGAACGGCTGCCGTGTCACCGGGTGCGGCAGCAGCACCACCTCGGACATGGCGGCATGCTGCCACGCGTCCGCCTGTCGGGGGTCGCGGGTTGACTCGATAGTAGGCACGGGGTGTGAAAGATTCTCCGGTGATGACCAGCACGTCGAGGCGCGAGGAGGCACCCGTGACGTTCACGCGCATCGCCGTCGTCAACCGGGGCGAGGCGGCGATGCGGCTGATCCACGCCGTGCGCGACCTCAACGCCGAGCTGCCGCCGGGGCAGGGCACCCCGATCCAGGTCGTTGCCCTCCACACCGAGGGAGAGCGGCGCGCGATGTTCGTGCGCGAGGCCGACGTCGCCTACAACCTCGGCCCGGCCTCCGCGCGGCCCTACCTCGACCACGCTCTGCTGGAGAAGGCCCTGCTCGACACGGGCGCCGACGCCGTATGGGTGGGCTGGGGCTTCGTCGCGGAGGACCCGGCGTTCGCAGAGGTGTGCGCCCGCATCGGGGTGACCTTCATCGGCCCGAGCCCCGAGGCCATGCGCCGCCTCGGCGACAAGATCGGGTCGAAGCTCCTCGCCGAGGAGGTCGGCGTCCCGGTCGCGCCCTGGAGCCGCGGGCCGGTCGAGAGCCTCGAGGCCGCGCAGGCCAAGGCCGCGGAGATCGGCTACCCGGTCATGCTCAAGGCGACCGCGGGCGGGGGCGGGCGGGGCATCCGGGTCATCCGCTCCGACGAGGACATGGCGGACGCCTACGGGCGCACCCGCGACGAGGCACAGCGCGCGTTCGGCAGCGGGGTGCTCTTCCTGGAGAGCCTCGTCACCGGAGCGCGGCACGTGGAGGTGCAGGTCATCGCTGATGGACAGGGCACCGCGTGGGCCCTCGGCGTGCGCGACTGCTCGGTGCAGCGGCGCAACCAGAAGGTCATCGAGGAGTCCGCGTCGCCCGTGCTGTCGCCGGAGCAGACCGCCGAGCTCAAGGCCAGCGCCGAGCGCCTCGCCCTCGCGGTCGGGTATGCCGGGGCCGGCACGGTGGAGTTCCTGTACCACCCGCAGGGGCGCTTCTTCGCGTTCCTCGAGGTCAACACCCGGTTGCAGGTGGAGCACCCGATCACCGAGGTGACGACGGGCACCGACCTGGTCAAGCTGCAGATCCACGTCGCCGGCGGTGGCCGTCTCGAGGGCGCTCCGCCGGCCGAGCGGGGTCACGCCGTCGAGGCCCGCCTCAACGCCGAGGACCCCGACCGTGACTTCGCACCCGCGCCGGGACGCATCGCCCTGCTGGCGCTGCCCGCCGGCCCGGGCATCCGCGTGGACACCGGCGTCGGCGAGGGTGACACCATCCCCGGCGACTTCGACTCGATGATCGCCAAGATCATCGCGTCGGGGCGCGACCGCGACGAGGCACTGGCCCGGCTGCGGCGCGCGGTCGGTGAGACGACGGTCGTCATCGAGGGCGGCGCGACCAACAAGAGCTTCATCCTCGACCTGCTCGGCCAGCCCGAGGTCGTCGACGGCTCGGCCGACACCGGGTGGATCGACCGGGTGCGCAGCGAGGGCCGGCTGGCCTCGGCCCACCACTCCGGCGTCGCGCTCGTCGCGGCCGGCATCGAGGCCTACGAGGACGGCGAGCAGGTGGAGGTGGCGCGTCTGCTGGAGACCGCCCGCGGCGGCCGCCCCCAGGTGCAGCACAAGATCGGCCGGGCCGTCGACCTCAAGCTGCGCGGTGAGGTGCACCAGGTCCTCGTCACCCGCGTCGGCCCGCAGCGGTTCCGCGTCGTCATCGACGGCGCCGAGCCGCTCGACGCCGAGCTGGAGCGGATCGACGAGTACGCCAGCCGGCTCGTGCTCGAGGGGTCCCGCTACCGCCTCGTCACCGCCACCCACGGGCCGGTGCACCTCGTGGAGGTCGACGGGACCACCCACCGCGTCAGCCGCGACGAGGGCGGCGTCGTGCGTTCTCCCGCACCGGCGCTCGTCGTCGCGACGCCCGTCCCGGTGGGCGGCACCGTGGCCGCGGGCGCCCCCGTGCTCGTGCTGGAGAGCATGAAGATGGAGACCGTCCTGCCGGCGCCGTTCGCCGCGACCGTCAAGGAGCTGCTCGTCTCCACCGGCAGCCAGGTCGAGACCGGCGCTCCCCTCGTGCGCCTGGAGCCGCTGCCCGAGGAGGACGCGGAGGCGGCGCCGGACGCCGGGGCGGGCAACGACGAACCGCCCGCCGACCTCGAGCTGCCGACCCCGCAGGTCGCGCGCTCCGCCGCCATGGAGGCGGCCGCCGAGCTGACCGACCTGTCGGGGATGCTCCTCGGCTACGACCTCGACCCGGGCAACGAGGGTCGCACCCTCGCCGCATACCTCACCGCTCGTCAGTCCCTCTCCGCCGAGGGTGAGGTTCCCATCGCGAACGAGGTGTCGCTGCTCG
>JBDSYO010000094.1:0-10377 GCA_039925625.1 Lapillicoccus sp.
GCGGTGGGCGCGACGAAGCGGGTGCGCATGTCGCAGTGCTGGGTGACGTCCGCGGGAAGGAGCCCCGCTTGCTCCAGTGCGGCGGCGGCTGCGGCACAGACCCCGGCCGCGGACGCGACGACCGCGGTGCGTCGCCCCGCAGGCCGGGGCTGGGTGAGCAGTAGTACGACAGCATCGGCCGCGGACGGCAGCGGGCGAGAGGCGGTGAGCACGGTCCCAGCGTGTGATGCCGAGAGTTGGCGCGAGCGGGCCGAAGGTCCCTGGCCCGCCCCACCGCGACAGAGGAGCTTGGACTTGAGGGCGTGTTTCAGGCGCCCCTCCATCTCGACGGGAGAGTGGACATGACGCTGAGTCCCAGACCACCCGTCGTCGTGGGTGTCGACGGCTCCGTGTCCAGCCACGCCGCCCTCGAGTGGGCCGTGGACGAGGCCGGGCGGCGGCACCTCCCCCTGCACCTGGTATCCGCCTGGATCTCCGACTACAGCGCCGAGACCACCGCGCACCTGCAGCGGAGCGTCGAGGACGGCTGCCGGGCCGATCTCGAGTCGGCGCGGGCCCAGGTACGGACCGCCGCGCCCGACATGGAGGTCGAAACGAGCCTCGTGAACGCCCAACCGGCGTCCGCCCTGATCGCCGCGTCCCGAACGGCCCAGGCCGTCGTTGTGGGCTCGCATGGGCTCGGTGCCGTCACCCAGGCCTTCGTGGGATCCACCTGCATGCAGCTGGCCGCCCACGCGTCCTGCCCCGTCGTCGTGGTCCGGAAGACCGCGAGGGACACCGCCGGGCGTGTGGTGGTCGGGGTCGACGGGTCAGCCCTGTCGGCCGACGCCACAGCGTACGCGTTCGACCAGGCATCACGACGCGGACTCGGCCTCACCGCGCTGCATGCCTGGGACGCCAGCATCTACACCAGCCGGCTGGCGATGACCGTCCTCGTCGAGACCTGGGACGAGCTCGAGGTCGAGCAGGCGATCATCACCTCCGCAGCCATCGCGCGGTGGAGGGACACCTACCCGGAGGTCGACGTCGAGACCCGGGTCGTCCCGGGGCGCCCGGCCGATGTCCTTGCGGAGGCCTCGCAGCACGCCGAGCTGTTGGTCGTGGGCAGCCGCGGGCGCGGTGGCTTCCGCGGCCTGCTCCTCGGCTCCGTCAGCCGCAGCGTGATGCACCGCGCCGCCTGCCCCGTCGTCGTGGTCCGGCCGTTCCCGCCCGACCCCCCATTGTCCGCACCCGCGGACCCGACCAGGAGACCGTCATGAGCACTGCCCTACCTCACCCACCCATCGTCGTCGGCGTCGACGGCTCCCCCACCAGCCACCCCGCGCTGCGGTGGGCCGCGCACGAGGCCTCGACCCGGCACGTTCCGATCCACCTCGTCAGCGCCTGGAACCCCAGCTACGACCTCGACACGCTCGGGCTCGCCACCGCGGCGGTCGAGGAGCACTGCAGCGCCGTCCTCGCCGCAGCCGAGCAGGAGGTGCTCGCCGTCGACCCGTCCATCACGCTGACCCGTACCTCGTACATCGGTCCGGCTACCACGGCCCTGATCGCCGTCTCACGGCACGCAGACGTCGTCGTCGTCGGGTCACGCCGCCTGCGGCCCCTCTCGGCGTTCCTGCTCGGCGCAACCTCCCTCGAGGTCACGGCCCACGCGGCCTGCCCCGTGGTCGTCGTCCGCGACGACGACGCCACCCACGCCACGACCGGCGGAACGACCGGCTCCGCCACCGGTTCGGATGGGGTGGTCGTCGGCGTCGATGGCACGTCGTGGTCGACTGATGCCGTTGCCTACGGGTTCGCCTACGCCTCGTCGCACGGGCTGCGCTTGACCATCCTGCACGCCTTCCAGGTCGAGTACGTCGCGGGACTCGTCGCTGAGCTCGCGGCGGAGGACCTCAGTACCCGGGCGGCCCAGGAGGAGCTGGCCGTGACGTCCGAGGCCGTGGCCGGCTGGCAGGAGAAGTACCCCGACGTGGCTGTCGAGACCGTCACGATCCGCCACCATCCCGCGGACGCTCTGGTGGAGGCTTCCGCCGCGGCGAGTCTCGTGGTGCTGGGCGGCCGTCGCCGCGGACCCCTGGGCGGCGCTCTCGTGGGCGCGGTGGGGCACGGCGTCCTGCACGACGCGCACTGCCCCGTGGCCGTCGTCCGGAGCGGGCCGCACGAGGCGGCTCCCGTGTCTGGCTCCTGGGCGTGACGCGATGAGCGCCGTGCTGGTGGTGGAGAGCTACTTCGGCAGCACCCACCACCTGGCCGAGATCGTCGCCGCTACGCTGCACGAGTCGGGGATCGCAGCGTCCGTCGTCGACGTGGACCTGGCTACCGAGTCGCTGCCCGACGGGACCGAGCTGCTGGTGGTGGGGGCGCCCACCCACGAACGCGGCCTGTCGACGCCCGAGTCCCGCCAGGCCGCGACGAACCTCACCACCCACGGACCGGCGCGCACCGGCGTACGGGAGTGGGCGTCGGAGCTGGCCCTGCCCGAGCACCCGCCCCTGGTGGCCGTGTTCGACACCCGGATGGGCGACCCCTGGATGGCCGGGTCCGCGGCCGCCCAGGCGTCGGTGCTGCTGTCCGGGCGGGGCTTCCCGGTCTCGCCCGCCCGCATCACCTTCCGCGTCATCGACGTCGCGGGACCGCTGCGGGAGGGTGAGGTCGAGCGGGCCCGGCACTGGGCGGCTGACCTCGCGGCCCGGCTCGCGCATCGGCAGCGCACCCACCAGTGATGACGGGACGGAGGACCCGCTGGTGACCTCCGGTATGCGGCGGTGTGAGATGGCCGGATGTCTATCACGAGGACGTCGGTGGCCATCGTCGGCGCGGGCCCGGCCGGCCTCATGGTCTCCCACCTGCTGGCGCGCGAGGGCGTCGACTCCGTCGTGGTCGACAGCCGCAGCCGGGAGACCATTGCCACGACACACCGCGCCGGGATCCTCGAGGCCGGCAGCGTCCGGCTGCTTGTCGACGACGGCGTGTCGGACCGGGTGCTCACCGAGGGCCGCGAGCACGAGGGCATCGAGCTGCGGTTCGACGGACACGGGCACCGGCTCGACTTCCAGGACCTCGTGGGCCGGTCGGTCTGGCTGTACCCGCAGACCTCGGTGTTCGCCGACCTCGCCGCGCGCCGCGAGGCCGACGGCGGTGACGTGCGGTGGAGCGTGACCGACACGGCCGTCAGCGACGTGACCGGGCGCCCGACGTTGTCGTTCACCGATGCCGACGGCGTCGCCCAGGAGGTATCGGCCCCCTACCTCGTCGGGGCGGATGGGTCGCACAGCGTCTGTCGCCGCGCCGTGCCCGAGGCCAAGCGGCAGACGTTCTACCGCGAGTACCCCTTCGCCTGGTTCGGCGTGCTGGTCGAGGCCCCGCCGAGTGCGCCAGAGCTGGTCTACGCCTCCTCGCCCCGTGGGTTCGCCCTCGTCAGCCAGCGCACGGACACCGTGCAGCGGATGTACTTCCAGTGCGATCTGGACGAGGACCCCGTGGCCTGGTCGGACGACCGCATCTGGGACGAGCTGCAGACCCGGGTCGCCGGCGACGGCCTGACCCTCAACGAGGGTCCGGTCGTCGAGCGCACCGTCCTTCCGTTCCGCAGCTTCGTCCACGAGCCGATGCGCCATGGCAACCTCCTGCTCGCCGGGGACGCCGCGCACACCGTGCCGCCCACGGGTGCGAAAGGGCTCAACCTCGCGCTGCACGACGCTCGCCTTCTCGCGGAGCGCTTGACCGACGCCGTGCGGCACGACCGGCCCGAGGTGCTCGACGGCTACACCGAGGCGGCGCTGGACCGCGTCTGGCGGGCGCAGCACTTCTCCTCGTGGCTGACGACGCTGCTGCACACCGCGCCCGGTGAGACGGCGTTCGACGAACGACGCCGACGGGCCGAGCTGACCTCGATCGTCACCTCGCGCCACGGCTCGGCCTACCTCGCGGAGGCCTATACCGGGTGGTCCCTGCCCGCGAGGCCCCGCGCGCTGTAGCGGTGCGGTACGCGCGTCCGGCGATGAGTTCTGACGCGGTCCGTGGTCCCACCCGTATGACCAGCCTCAACGAGATCCTCCAGCGACACGTCGACAGCGGGACGATCCCCGGAGCGGTGGCGCTCGTCGACCGCGCCGGCGCAGTTGAGGTCGAGACGGCGGGAGTGATGACGCTGGGCGAGCCGGCGGCGATGCCGCGCGACGCGATCATGCGCCTCGCCTCTATCACAAAGCCGATCGTCGCCGCGGCGACGATGACGCTCGTCGAGGACGGCACTTTCGCCCTCGACACCCCGGTGCGCACTTGGCTGCCGGAGCTGGCTTCCCCGTCCGTCGTGCGGACTCCGGAGAGCCCGGTCGACGACGTCGTCCCCCTCGTGCGGCCGATCACCGTGCGAGACCTGCTGACCTTCGTCTGCGGCTACGGGTTCGCCGAGCGGTTCGACCTGCCCGCGGCGCAGCCCTACTTCTCGGAGCTGGCGCAGGGCAGCGCCATGACCCAGGACGCACCCCCGCCGGACGAGTGGATGGCCCGGCTGTCCCGCATACCCCTGCTGCACCAGCCCGGTGAGGCCTGGCTGTACAACCTCGGCAGCGACATCCTCGGGGTCCTGCTGGCGCGGGCGGCCGGCAAGGGCCTCCAGGAGGTGCTGGCCGACCGGGTGCTCGGGCCGGTGGGCATGCCCGACACGGGGTTCGAGGTGCCGGCGGACCACATGGCCCGGCTGCCGACGCTCTACCGTCCGACGGACGACGGGCTGGTGGTCGACGACCCGCCCCAAGGCGCCTGGTGCCGCCCGGTGCCCTTCCCGTCCGGAGCCGGCGGCCTCGCCGGCACCCTCGACGACTGGTACGTGTTCGCGCGGATGCTGCTCGCCGGCGGCCGGGTCGGGGACCGGCGGGTGCTGTCGGCAGAGTCGGTACGGATGATGACGACGGACCAGACGACGCCCCGGCAGCGACGCGGCACCGACCTGTTCCTGGAGGGTCAGGGCTGGGGGTTCGGCGGGTCGGTCGACATCGCCCGGGTGGCCCCCTGGAACGTCCCGGGACGCTACGGATGGATCGGCGGCAGCGGGACCGCCGCCCACGTCGTGCCCTCGTCAGGGCTCGTGACCATCCTGCTCACCCAGGTCGAGATGACCGGCCCGACCGCACCGGAGGTCATGCGCGACGTCTGGGCCTACGCGGCCTGACGGGTCGAGCCAGACGTACGCGCACCGCCGAGGCCGCACACGCCACGACCACCAGCGCCCCCACACCGGTCGCCCAGGTGACCCGCTCGTGAAGCAGCAGGGCGGCCCAGCCGATGGTGAGGACAGGCTGGACGAGCTGGATCTGGCTGACCTTTGACATGGGCCCGATTCCGAGCCCGCGGTACCAGGCGAAGAAGCCGAGGAACATGCTGACGACGGCGAGGTAGGCGAAGGACGCCCACTGCGCCACCCCTCCTGACGGCACCCTCTGGACGGCCGAGACGGCGGTGAGCGCGACGGTCACCGGGGCACACAGGACCAGGGCCCACGACACCGTCTGCCACGCCCCCAGCTCACGAGCGAGCAGGCCGCCCTCGGCGTAGCCGACCGCCGCGGCCACGACCGCACCGAAGAGGAGCAGGTCGGCCCACTGGAGCCGGCCGACGTCGCCGCCCTGGAGAGAGGCGAACACCACCGCGGCCACCGCTCCCGCTGCGGCGGCCACCCAGAACGGCCGGGGTGGGTGCTCATGGCCTCGCACCACCGCCGCGACAGCGGTGGCCGCAGGGAGCAGGGCGATGACCATCGCGCCGTGCGCTGCGGGCACGGTCGTCAGTGCGTAGGAGGTGAACAGCGGGAACCCGAGGACCACGCCGGCGCCGACGACGACCAGCCGCCGGCGCTGGTCGCGGTCCGGGAACCGCTGGCGGGTGGCCCGGAGCGCGACGGCGGCGAGCCCGGCCGCCACGACGGCCCGGCCGGCGCCGATGAACAGGGGTGACAGGGTCTCGACGGCGACGCGGGTGAAGACCACCGTGAAGGAGAAGGCGAGGACCCCCAGCAACCCCCAGCGCAGACCGGTCTGGGCGGCTGATAGCACTCGAGTGTCCGTGTGAGTAGCGCTACCCTGCGTCGACATGACGAACGGTAGCACTGGAGACGTCCTCACCAGCCTGCGGCGGTGGGTCGCGGACCACGCCCCCGGCGAGCGGCTCCCGTCGAGCCGGTCACTGGTCGCCGCCCACCACGTCAGCGCAGGCACGGTGCAGCGGGCGGTACAGACCCTCGCAACCGAAGGCATCGTCGAGAGCCGTCCCGGAGTGGGGACGTTCGTCCGGGCCCAGGCTCGCGCGCACCCGCGCGACGACAGCTGGCAGACGGCCGCGCTGCGCAGCCCACGCACGACCGGCCCCCTCGTCGCCGCCGCCCTACGCCCGGCGCCGGACGGCGCGATCGCCATGCACTCGGGGTACCCCGACCCGTTGCTGCTACCCGTCCGCCTCGTGCGTAGTGCCGTGGCTCGGGCCGTGCGCAGCGGCGACGCGTTCGACCGTGCCCCGGTCGCCGGGCTCCCCCACCTGCGGGCCTGGTTCGCCCACGAGCTCGCCGCGACGTCCGGCGTGGACGCCACCCCACCCACAGCCAACGACGTCGTCGTCGTCCCGGGCAGCCAGGCGGGCCTGACCGCGGTGTTCCGATCGGTGGTACCCGCTGGCCGTCCGCTCCTGGTGGAGTCCCCCACCTACTGGGGGGCGATGACCGCCGCCGCCCAGGCCGGCGTACGCCTGGTCCCCGTGCCCTCGGGGCCGGCCGGTCCCGCACCCGCCGACGTGGCCCGGGCCTTCGACGAGACGGGGGCCAGCGCCTTCTACGCGCAGCCGTTCGTCGCCAACCCCACGGGGGCCACCTGGAGCGCCGAGACGGCACGGGCCGTCCTCGACGTGGTGCGGGTCCGGGATGCGTTCCTCGTGGAGGACGACTGGGCCCACGACTTCGGCATCGACGCGTCACCCCGACCCCTCGCGGCGCTTGACGACTCGGGTCACGTCATCTACCTGCGGTCGCTCACCAAGAGCGTCTCGCCGTCGCTGCGGGTGGCCGCGGTCGTCGCCCGCGGCCCGGTGCGCCAACGCATCCTCGCCGACGCCGGCGCAGAGGCGATGTACGTCAGCGGGCTCCTCCAGGTCGCCGCGCTCGACGTCGTCACGCAACCGGGGTGGGCCGCCCACCGGCGGGCCCTCCGGCTGCAGCTGCAGACCCGTCGCGACCTGCTCGTACAGAGCCTGCGCGAGCACGCCCCGACCGCGCTCGTCGACGCGGTGCCCCACGGGGGCCTCCACCTCTGGGTCCGCCTCCCCGAGGGCACCGACGTGGGGCGGCTCGTGCACGACGCGGAGTCGCGCGGACTGTTCGTGACGTCCGGCGACGAGGCCTTCCCGGCCGAGCCGTCCGGCCCGTTCGTGCGGCTCGGCTACGCCGGTCCGGACCCCTCGGCCTTCCCCACGGCGGCCGGGATCCTCCATGCGGCGCTGCGCGTCCAGGAGCGCTGAGCGGCCCGCAGCGGCATGATCGGTCGATGCCCGGACGATCCGCACCGTCGACCCTGCCCACCGACCTCAGCCCGATGCTGGCCACACCCGGCGCGCTCCCGGCCGACGACGACGGGTGGTCCTACGAGGTCAAGTGGGACGGCGTGCGGGTGCTGGCGTTCCTCGATGGCGGACGCGCACGGTTGGTGAGCCGCAACGGCAACGACGTCAGCGCCGCCTACCCCGAGCTGGCCCCGCTCGCCGACCAGCTGGGCCGGCGGCGGGTGGTGCTCGACGGGGAGGTCGCCGCGTTCCGGGCCGACGGCCTCAGCGACTTCGGCCTCATCCAGAGCCGGATGCACGTGCGGTCTCCCTCCTCCGGGCTGGTGTCGTCGACCCCGGTGCGGCTCATGGTCTTCGACCTTCTGCACCGGGGCGACACCTCGCTTCTCGACCGCCCCTACGACGAGCGGCGCCGCGCCCTCGCCGACCTCGATCTCGTCAGCGACGCCTGGAGCGTGCCGCCGGCGATAGACGGTGACGGGCCGACCATCCTCGCGTCCAGCCAGGAGCAGGGACTTGAGGGTATTGTCGCCAAACGTCGCTCGTCGCAGTACCTTTCGGGTCGCCGCAGCCGAGACGGGCTGAAGATCAAGAACATCCGGCGCACGTCCGTCGTCATCGCGGGATGGACGCGGGGTGAGGGTGCGCGAGACGGACAGGTGGGGGCGCTACTGCTCGGCGTGTACGGCCCGAGCGGGTTCGAGTATGCGGGTCGGGTGGGCACCGGGTTCACGACCGCGACCTTGGCCATGCTGCAGGGACGGCTCGACGCGCTGCGGGCCGACGCTCCCCCGCCGTTCACCACGCCCGTTCCTCGAGTCGACGCCAGGAACGCGGTGTGGGTGCGGCCCGAGCTCGTCGCCGAGGTCGACTACACCGAGTGGACCCGCGACGGCCGGCTGCGGCACCCCGCGTTCAAGGGCCTGCGCGACGACTACGACCCGGCCCAGGTGACCCGGGAGTGACCCGAACGGTGGGCCACCTCGTCCGCCGCAGCCGCAGCCTCAGCCTCAGCTTCGGACGGCGGTGACGCACGACGGGCCCGCACCCTGGGGTGCGGGCCCGTCGCGTGACGTGGGGTCAGTGCCCGACGGGCACCTCGGTACCGGGCACCTGGGCGACCCGTGACCTGCGGTCGAGCACGATCATGAGCACCGCGGAGAGGGCCATGAAGCCCCCGACGACGAACATCGGCACGTTGTACGCCCCGGTGTAGTCCTTGAGCCACCCCGTCACGTAGGGGGCGGCGAAGCCCGCGACGTTGCCCATCGTGTTGATGAGGGCGATCCCGGCTGCTGCTGCGGCCCCGGCTAGGAACTGCGTGGGCACTGTCCAGAAGTTGGGCAGGGCGGCGAAGATCGCGCAGGCCGTGACGGTGATGACGGCGATGGTCAGGGCCGGGCTACCCGCATACAGCGCCACCGGGATGGTCACCGCGCCGACGACGGCCGGGATCGCGATGTGGCCGACCTTGACCCCGTTGCGGGTGGCGTGCCGGGTGACGAGGTAGAGCACGATCGCGGCGGGCAGGTAGGGGATCGCCGTGATGAAGCCCTTCTGGATGAAGTCGAACTTCGTCCCGTACTGGCCTTCGAAGCCGCTGATGATGGTGGGGAGGAAGAACGCGAGCGTGTAGAGGCCGTAGACGAAGCCGAAGTAGATGAGCGACAGCATCCAGACCCGGCCGTTACGGAACGCCGACCACGGGCTCGCGTGTGCGGAGGTCGACCCTGTCTTGGCGGCGTTCTCAGTCGTCAGCTCGTCGTTCAGCCAGTCCTTCTCGTCCTGGGTCAGCCACTTCGCCTTGCTGGGGCTGTCCGCGAGGTAGAACCACGCGACGATCCCGATGACGATGGCCGGGATGGCCACGCCGAGGAACATGAAGCGCCAGCCCTCGAGACCGAAGAAGCGTCCGTCCTGGGTGATGAGCCATCCGGCGAGGGGAGCCCCGATGACGGTCGTGAGGGGCTGCGCCAGGTAGAACAGGCCGAGGATGCGGCTGCGGTAGCGGGCCGGGACCCAAAGGCTGAGGAAGAGGATCGCGCCCGGGAAGAACCCGGCCTCGGCGACGCCGAGCATGAACCGGAGCACCGAGAGGCCGGTGAAGTTCTGCACCCACGTGAAGAGCAGTGCGACGATCCCCCAGGTGACCATGATGCGGGCCAGCCAGCGCCGCGCACCGAACCGGTGCAGCGCCAGGTTGCTCGGCACCTCCAGGATGATTTAGCCGATGAAGAACACGCCCGAGGCGAAGCCGAACTGAGCGGCCGTCAGGGCCAGGTCCTTGGTCATCCCGTTGGGGGCGGCGAACCCGATCGCGGTGCGGTCGAGGTAGTTGATGAAGAACATCAGCGCGACGAACGGGACGAGTCGGATGGCCACCTTGCGGATGGCCGATCGTTCCACGCTCATCGTCTCTGGCAGTGAACTGGTGCTGGCGCCCACGGTGGCTCCTTTGACATGGGGGGAGCCCAGCCGGCGCTGGGCGTAGCGCTGAGCATGGTGCATAAGCGTCCAACCTGTCAACCGGTTGACCAATATTCAACAGCGCAGAATGCAGGGCCGCCGCGACCCAGGTGAGCCGAGCGGGCTTCAGGCCGGGATCAGGAGGCGGACTCGTCCAGCGAGGAGAGCAGCCGCTCACCGGCGCTGACCATGTGCTGGCTCATCGCCACCCCGGCCTGGTCGGGGTCGCGAGCGGTCAGCGCCGCGGCGATCGCGGTGTGCTCGCGCAGGGTGAGCCGGGTGTGGGCGACCGTGTCGACCGCCCGCTCCACCCAGACCCGGATCAGCGAGCGCACGGTGGTGAGCAGGTCCTGCAGCAGCGAG
>JBDSYO010000095.1:0-3383 GCA_039925625.1 Lapillicoccus sp.
AGGACGGGGCGCCCAGCGTGTCCGGCACGGCGACGGTCGACCCCGGCGACCACGCCCACGCCGCCGTGGAGCACCTCTTCGCGGCCAAGTACGGCGCCCAGTACCGCGTAGCCATGGCCGTCGAGAAAGTCGTCCGCACGGTGAAGCGCAGCCCGGGGACGGCCCGCCGCATCATCCGCATCACGCCCGCCTGATCGCTGTTGCGCACGGATCCGCGCAGCAACCACCGATCGGCGCCGTGACGCTGGATAGCCGTTCTCAAGAGGCCGATCCGTACGCGGACGGCCGTGACGTGCGCTGGAGGACGCCTCGCCGGAGCAGCGCCAGCACCCGGCCGGGGTCGGCGAGGTCGGCCCAGGTGAGCCTGACCACCCGGTAGCCGAGCGACCGTAGCTCGTCCTCGCGCCGCTTCTCAGTGACCAGGGCCCGACGTCCCTCGAGACCGTCGTACTTCATCGCGCCGTCGAACTCGATGACCAGCCTCTCGCCGCGGACCAGGAAGTCGACACGAGCGACGAAACGGCCGTCGGGGCCGCGGATCTCGGCCTGCTGCTCAGCCTCGATGCCGAGGCCGGTGAGGACGAGCCGCGTCCACGACTCGCCGGGCGACTCGGAGAGGGCGCTGGCCAACGCGAGCACCAGGCTGGCGCGGGCTCCGTAGCGGCGACGAGACGTCTCGGCGACGAGACGCTCGCGCGGCAACCCTTGGCGCAGGGCGCCGTCGGCGGCGACCAGGCCGGCACGCAGCGACTGCTGAGCCGTCTGGAGCACCGCCACCTCGGCCCGGACGACAGGCACGCCCCTGCGCCGGACCACGGCATCCGCCGGGACGGCTGGATGGACGCGCAGTCTCCCGGCCGAGCGGCTCTGACCGTGGCCGATGTGACATACGTCGACCGGCCCGAGGTCCTCGGCGAGCACCGGCAACCCCCACACCGCCACGCCGGTGACGTGCGACACGGCATACCCCTCGAGGCGGCGCGTGATGGCCCGGGCCGAGAGGACGTGGCGCCCGGCGGCATCGGCGGCGCTCCATGCGTCCCGGCCGACGAAGGCCCCGGAACGCACCCGCACGAGGTCACCGCGTCGAAGCAGGGTCCGCACCGTATGCCCGTCGAGACCGCACTCGGTCAGCTCACGGCCGCTGACGACGCCGTCGTTGCGGGCCAGGAGAAGAGGCAGGAAGTCGTCCATCGGGCCAGCGTGTCCGCAACGTCGCCGTCGAGGAAGGACTGAAGGAGGAGCGGTGGACGACGGGACGAGACGGTCACACCCTGTGGACGACCGATCCGCCGCGTGACGCTGGATGGCCATGAGCGTTTCGCGAACTCGTGCGCGATCCGCGAATCTGTGCGCCGAGCCGACGGGGTGCGGCTACTCCCACTCGATGGTGCCCGGCGGCTTGCTCGTCACGTCGAGCACGAC
This sequence comes from Lapillicoccus sp., assembly GCA_039925625.1. Lineage (GTDB taxonomy): Bacteria > Actinomycetota > Actinomycetes > Actinomycetales > Dermatophilaceae > Lapillicoccus. The sequence goes on from JBDSYO010000095.1 coordinate 1,426, forward strand.
CCGGTTGACCTCGCGCACCTCGTTGGTGATGCGCGTCGAGATCCGCGCCAGCACGTCGTAGGGCACGCGGGTCCAGTCGGCGGTCATCGCGTCCTCCGACGACACTGGACGCAGGACGACCGGATGGCCGTAGGTGCGCCCGTCGCCCTGCACGCCGACCGACCGGACGTCGGCCAGCAGCACGACCGGGCACTGCCAGATCGTGCGGTCGAGGCCGGCGGCCGTCAGCTCGGCCCGCGCGATGGCGTCGGCGCGCCGCAGCACGTCGAGCCGCTCGGCCGTGACCTCGCCGACGATCCGGATGCCGAGACCGGGCCCCGGGAACGGCTGGCGCCAGACGATCTCCTCGGGCACGCCGAGCTCGAGGCCCACCGCCCGCACCTCGTCCTTGAACAAGGCCCTCAGTGGCTCGACGAGCGTGAACTGGAGGTCCTCCGGAAGCCCGCCCACGTTGTGGTGCGACTTGATGTTGGCCGCGCCCTCGCCGCCGCCGGACTCGACGACGTCGGGGTAGAGCGTGCCCTGCACGAGGAACTCCACGGGGTGGCCGTCGGCGTCGGCGGAGCCCACGACGTCGCGCGCCGCCTGCTCGAACACCCGGATGAACTGGGCCCCGATCGCCTTGCGCTTGGCCTCGGGCTCGGACACGCCGGCCAGCGCCGCGAGGAACTGGGCCCGCGCGTCGACGACGACGAGGTTGACTCCGGTGGCCGCGACGAAGTCCTTCTCGACCTGCTCGGCCTCGCCTTCGCGCAGCAGCCCGTGGTCGACGAACACGCAGGTCAGCTGGTCACCGACCGCCCTCTGCACGAGCGCGGCGGCCACCGACGAGTCGACTCCGCCGGAAAGCCCGCACAGCACCCGCGCGGTGCCGACCTCGGAGCGCACGCGCTCGACGAGCTCGTCGACGACGTTGGCCGGGGTCCAGTCGCCCGAGAGGCCCGCGCCGTCGCGCAGGAAGTTCTCCAGCACCCGCTGGCCCTGCTCGGTGTGCATGACCTCCGGGTGCCACTGGACGCCGTAGAGCCGGCGCTCGTCGTCCTCGAACGCGGCGACCGGCGCGCCCGCGGTCGAGGCGGTGACCCGCATACCGGAGGGGGCCTCGGTGACCGAGTCGCCGTGCGACATCCAGACGGACTGGTCCGCCGGCTGGTCGCGGAACAGCGTCGAGCCGGTGTCGGAGACGACCGCCGGGGTATGCCCGTACTCGCCGGTGCCGGTGTGGGCCACGGTGCCGCCGAGGGACTGGGCCATGGCCTGGAAGCCGTAGCACATGCCGAACACCGGGATCCCGGCCTCGAGGAGGGCGGGGTCGAGCGGGGGCGCGCCGTCGGCGTAGACGCTGGAGGGGCCGCCCGAGAGGATGACCGCCGCGGGGTGGCGGGCGAGCAGCTGCGCGACCGGGAGCGTGTGGGGCACGACCTCGCTGTAGACCTTGGCCTCGCGGACGCGGCGGGCGATCAGCTGGGCGTACTGCGCGCCGTAGTCGACGACGAGGACGGGTCGGGCCTGCAGCGCCTCGTTGGTCTGGTCCGGCACGCCTCCAGCCTATCGGCCGGTGGACCCGTCGCCCGCGAGGTAGACCCGGCTGAGCAGGGCCTGCGTCGAGGCGGTCACCCGGCGCTCAGCGATGAAGGGCAGGACCGGGACGAAGCCCGTGAGCAGGTTGAGCACGATCCGCTTGAGCCCCCAGGCCGACTTGAACCCGAGGTTGGCGATCGACCCGGCGTAGGCCAGGTAGATCACGCCGTGGATCGGGCTCCAGACCGCGCTGAACCCAGGGTCCTTGGCCGGGCCGTACTTGACGACCATCGCCACGATGAGCACGAAGAGGGCGATGCCGGCGATGACGGCCATGACCCGGTAGATCGTCAGGGCCTGCCGGATCTGCTGGGGCTTGGCCATGGTGGTGGGGTAGGTGCTCACGTCGTCGCTCCGGCTGGCTGAGTGGGGGGGCC
>JBDSYO010000096.1:0-4069 GCA_039925625.1 Lapillicoccus sp.
GACGATGCCAACACCGCGGTGAGCAAGGCCGAGTCGATCCGGAAGTTCGCCGTGCTCGGCAGCGACTTCACCGAGGAGAACGGCTACCTCACCCCGTCGCTCAAGCTCAAGCGCAACGTCGTCATGAAGGATTTCGCCGACGACGTCGAGTCCCTCTACGCGGGGGCGCCCAGCCGTTCATGAGCGGACCGGCGGCGACGTTTCGCTCGGGTCAGCCGGCGAGCCGGACGAGGTAGGCGCGCCAGTCGGCGACGAACGCGTCCTGGGTGACGCCGAGCACGTCGCCGAAGGCCGTCCGCGTGCGCTCGTCGGTGCTCGCCGTCGCCGACGGGTCGCCCGGCCGGCTGATGGCGATCGCCCGGTAGAACGCGTTCAGCGCGGTGGCGCCGTAGGTGTCGCGCAGGAGCACCACGGCCAGCCAGGCCTCGTTGTAGACCGGCGAGAGCGCGCCGCGAGCGGGGTCGAAGGCCTGCACGTCCGGCAGGGCGTCCGGAACCTGGCCCGCCCGGACCCGCGTGAACAGCTCGGCCGCCACGGTCGCCTGCGACAGTCCCGACGCCGCGTAGGCCACCTGGTCGGCATACCCTTCCGAGAGCCAGATGGGCACCGGGCGCGTGGTCGTGGCCCGCACGGTGACGTGGGTCAGCTCGTGAGTGACCACGACGCCGCGTCCGGCGGGGCTCAGACGCGCGAAGGCGGCCGGGTTGAGGTAGACCCGGTCGCTCGGCGCGGGGGCGCCGGCGGAGAGCGGACCGTCGGTGATGGCGGCGACCTGCTGGAGGCCGGCGATCGACCCGCGGCCCAGCTGCCCCTGCAGCTCGTCGGTGGTCCGCGGCGCGACGAGGACGCCCGGGCGGGCGCTCCCCCATGCCTGCTCGATGCGCTGCCGTGCGGCGTCGCCCAGGTCGAGGTAGGTCTGCAGCGTGGCCGTCGGCACGTCGCCGATGACCAACGTCGAGGGCGAGCGCAGGCTCGTCGCGTCGACCAGGTCGAACGGCTGCGGGTCGGTACGCCCGGCGCCGGGCCCGGCGAGCCGCCAGCCGTCCGCAGTGCGCATCACGGCATACGAGACCCGGAACGTGCGGTCGCCCTGGTCGTAGCCGGCGAACCGGTAGGCCAGCTGCAGGTTCGCGACCCACCCGTCGCCCGACACCGGGCCAACGGCGTGGGAAGCGATGGGAGCGGTGGGAGCGGTGGCGGCGAAGGCCGGCGCCGTGACAGTGATCTCGCCGGCGGTCAGCCCGGTCACCGGAAGCGCGACGAGGCGGTCGAAGAGGCTCGCCTGGGCGGCCCCGAACGACGATCCCGGGTCGGCCACGGTCGCCAGCCAGGCCGCCTTGTCCTGCGCCGCCACCGCGGCGGCCCGTGCTGCCGCCAGCCGTCGCACGGCCAGCTCCACGTCGGTGGCGGGGTCCACCGACGTCGTTCCGCCCGAGGCTGTCGACCCGCTGAGGGTGCTGAGGGGGCCGGTGGTTCCGGCGGGGCTGGAGGGACCGGCCGCCGTGCACCCGAGGAGTCCCAGCAGAGCCAGCACCGACACCGCGGCGACGACCAACCTCGGAGCGGGCAACCCCGGCCGCACCGCCCGCACGCCCCTCACCACCGCATCGTAGGTCGGCCACCCAGGAGGCAGGTCAGCCGACCGCGGCCACCCCCGACCACGGCTCGTGCCGCGCCGAGAGGGTCTCGGCCTCGTCGGCCGACACGACGCCGGCGGCGACGAACCGGGCGACGGCGCGCTGCTCGCTCGCGTCGAGCGCCAGGTCGCCGTCGGCCAACCGGAGCAGCGGCACGACCGGCAGTGATCGCAGCGCGGTGACCAGGCAGTCGTCACACCGCACGTGGCGGACCGGACAGGTGTCGCAGTCGACGACCATGGGCTTCGCAGATCTCACGACGCCTCCTCGTGATCTCGTGTCGGGTCCCCTCGACGGGCGAAGGGCTGATGAGAGGAACGCTAGGACCGAGCACCGACAGGCCGTCAGGGGCTGGTCGGGCCGGCGTGCCGCGCGCCTGACCAGGGCTGTCGGGGGCCCCGGTTAGCGTCGGTGGGGTGAGCAACGGTGCAGCCCTGGGCGTCGGCCCCGGCCGACGGACGGAGCGGCCCGCGCCCGTCCAGGGCACCCTCGACGACCTCGGCACCCCCCTGGCCGACGTCACGTTCGTCGTCGTCGACCTCGAGACCACCGGTGGCAGCGCAGTGGCGTCGTCCATCACCGAGGTCGGCGCGGTCAAGGTGCGCGGTGGCGAGGTGCTCGGCGAGTTCCAGACCCTCGTCCGCCCGGGTGAGCCGATCCCCGCCTTCATCCAGGTGCTGACGGGCATCACCGACGCGATGGTCTCCCAGGCGCCGCGCATCGACTCGGTCCTGCCGGCGTTCCTCGAGTTCGCCCGCGACAGTGTGCTGGTCGCGCACAACGCGGGGTTCGACGTCTCGTTTCTCAAGGAGGCGGCGCGTTCGACCGGTCACCCGTGGCCCGGGTTCCGCGTGCTCGACACGGTGCACCTCGCCCGTCAGCTCGTCGGTCGCGACGAGTCCCGCAACCACAAGCTCTCCTCGCTCGCGGTCGTCTTCGGCGCCACGACGACGCCCGACCACCGGGCGCTGCACGACGCGCGCGCCACCGTCGACGTGCTGCACGGGCTGCTCGAACGGGTCGGCAACCTCGGGGTGCACACGCTGGAGGAGCTGTCGAGCTACACCTCCCGGGTCACGCCCGCCCAGCGGCGCAAGCGCTTCCTCGCCGAGCACCTGCCGCCCCTGCCCGGCGTCTACGTGTTCAAGGACGAGCGCGGCCGCCCGCTCTACGTCGGCACGTCCCGCAATATCCGGGTCCGCGCCCGCTCCTACTTCACCGCGTCCGAGCAGCGCACCCGGATGGCCGAGATGGTCGGGCTGGCCACGAGCATCCAGCCGATCGTCTGCCAGACCACGCTCGAGGCCCAGGTGCAGGAGCTGCGGCTCATCGTCGCCCACAAGCCGCGCTACAACCGGCGGTCCCGCCACCCCGAGCGGGTCATCTGGGTCAAGCTCACCCAGGAGACCTTCCCCCGCCTCTCCATCGTCCGCGAGGTCCGTCCCGACGGCGCGCGCTACCTCGGCCCCTTCCGCTCGCGCCGCAGCGCCGAGGCCGCCGTGGCGGCGGTGCACGAGGTGGTGCCGCTGCGCCAGTGCACGCAGCGGCTGTCGGCCCGAGGTTCCGGTAGCGAGTGCGCGCTCGGCGAGATGGGGCGGTGCGGAGCACCGTGCAGCGGCCGCCAGAGCGCCGACGAGTATGCCGCGGTCGTCGGTGATGCCGTCGGCCTCCTCACCGGCGACGCCCGACCGGTGACGGGCGCCCTCCTCGCGCGGATGTCCACGCTCGCGCAGCAGGAGCGCTTCGAGGACGCCGGTACGGTGCGCGACCGCCTGCTCCACCTCGTACGGGCCGCCGCCCGCACCCAGCGGCTGGCCCCGCTGGCGAGCAGTCCCGAGCTCGTCGCCGCCCGTCGCGCCGACGCCGGAGGCTGGGAGCTGGTCTGCGTCCGCTACGGACGCCTGGCGGGCACGAGCGTGAGCCCGGTGGGCGCCGACCCGATGGTCTACGTCCGGTCGCTCTGCGCGACCGCCGAGGTCGTCGCCCCTCCGGTGCTGCCCGCCCCCGCGGCCAGCGCCGAGGAGGCCGAGATCATCCTGCGCTGGCTCGAGGCGCCCGGCGTGCGCATCGTCGAGCTCGACGGCTCGTGGTCCTGCCCGGTCGGTGGTGCCGGCGCCGTCCGCGCGCAGCTCGACGACGTCCGGCCCGCCGACGTGTCGGCCTTCGACCGTGACCTCCCTGCCGCGGGCTGACGCGCGACTCGGCTCACAGCGGCATTCAGGGGGTCCGCGCGTGTAGTTGAATCGTCCGGTGATCACCGCCATCGTCATGATCAGCTGCGCCGTCGACCGGATCCCCGAGGTCGGGCAGGGCATTGCCGATCTCGACGGGGTGATGGAGGTCTACTCGGTGACCGGCGACGCCGACCTCATCGCCACGGTGCGGGTACGCGACCACGAGCAGCTGGCCGACGTCATCGCCGACCGGCTCAA
>JBDSYO010000097.1:0-7617 GCA_039925625.1 Lapillicoccus sp.
GCGGCGGACCGGTCGGGCTCGCTCTGGCCGTGGAGCTGGGGCTGCGCGGCATACCGTGCCTCGTGATCGAGCCCCGCCAGCAGCCCACGCGACTGCGGCCGAGGGGCAAGACGCTGAACACCCGCACACTGGAACACTTCCGGCGTTGGGGCATTGTCGACCAGGTCCGTGCTGCCGCGCCGCTGCCGCCGTCCTGGTCCCAGGACGTGTCGTTCTGCACCACCCTGCTCGGGGCTGAGATCACCCGGTTCCACGGTGTCCTAGGCCTGCTGGACACCGGCGTCTCCCCGGAGCTGGGCCAACAGATGCCTCAGTACGTCACCGAAGAGGTCCTCCGCGACGTGGTCCTCGCGCTGCCCACGGTCGAGCTGCGCCTCGGATCCCGCGTCACCGCCATCCGATCGGGCGCCGACGCCGTCTCGGTATCCGTCGTCGACCCGGACGGCCACGCGCAGGACATCGACGCCGACTACGTCGTCGGCGCTGACGGCGCCCGCAGCGTGGTCCGCGAGAGCATGGGCGCCACCTACGTCGGAGAGCAGGCCCTGCGACCGAACACCGGCGTGGTCTTCCGGTGCGACGACCTGTCCTCCGTGGTGCCGCATCCACCCGCCGTGCAGACGTGGGTCATCAACGACGAGACCCCGGGCATGCTCGGACCGGTCGACCGGAACGGGCTGTGGTGGCTCATCGCCTTCGGCGTCGACGGCACCTCCCCCGACCTCGACCCGCGCCGCCTCGTCACCGGTGCCGTCGGGCGGAACCTGCCCGTCGACATTGTGAGCACCGACCCGTGGGTGGCGCGGATGGAGCTGACCGACCGGTGCCGCGCTGGACGGGTCTTCCTCGTCGGGGACGCGGCGCACCTGAACCCGCCCTTCGGCGGGCATGGCCTCAACACCGGGATCGGCGACGCCGTCGACCTCGGATGGAAGCTCGCGGCGACCATCGACGGCTGGGCGGGGCCGGGAGTGCTGGACTCGTACCAGGCCGAGCGGGTTCCGCTGCACCGCCGGGTCATCGACGAGGCTGTCGCCAACATGTCGACCCTCTCGCCCGAGCTTCTCGGCGACGACCTGACGGCCCCCGGGGCCCGTGGCCAGGAGTCGCGGGCCCGAGCCGCGGCCCGGATCCAGGACACCAAGTCCCGGGAGTTCTTCAGCCTCGACCTCGTCCTCGGCCACCGGTACGAGGACTCACCGATCATCCCGACCGCGACGACCGAACCCGCCGGCCCCTGGCAGTCCGCGGCCGTCCCGGGTCGCCGGCTCCCCCACGCCTGGCTCGAGCCCGGCCGGTCGACCCTCGACCTCGTCTGCCTCGACCACGTCGTGCTGGCCGGCCCAGACACCCGGCTCGACCAGCTCCTCGCGGCGGCGGTCGAGCGCCACATGCCGCTCGACGTCCATCGAGTCGCGCCCACCGTCATGGCCGGGCTCGGAGCCGACTGGGTCGTCGTCCGACCCGACGACGTCGTGGGTGCCGCCGGCACCGGCGAGCCGCCGGGCCCCCACCTGGTCGCCACCCTCTCTGGCCACTCCGCCGCCACCTCACCCGCCTCGAGCTGAAGGGGAACACTCATGCCAGCACTCGTTCTCGGCGCCACGGGCAACGTCGGACCCCATGTCGTCGCCGAGCTCGTCGCTGCTGGCGAGCGGCCCCGCGTCCTGGTCCGTCACGCCGACCGCGCGCGTGAGCTGTTCGGCGACACCGCCGACATCGTGTCCGGCGACGTCACCGCACCGGGCGTCATCGACGACGCGGCCGACGGGATGGACTCGATCTTCCTGCTGTCGCCCCACAGCTTCGGGATGGCCGACCTGCAGCTCGGCGTCATCCGGGCTGTGCGCCGCCGCGGCATCCGCATCGTCAAGCTGTCGGGGACGAGCTCAGCCATCACGCCCGACGGCCCGCATGTCTGCCGGCAGCACTGGGAGGTCGAGCGGGTGCTGGTGGACAGCGGCCAACCGTACGTGATCCTCCGCCCCAACTCGTTCATGCAGGTCCTCATCGAGCGGCTCATGCTCCCGACGCTCCAGACAACCGGCACGATGAACAACCCCATCGCCGAGGCGGGGATCAGCCTCGTCGACGCCCGCGACGTCGGCGGCGTCGCCGCCCGCGTGCTGACCGACCACCGCTGGGACGGTCAGACCCTCTCGTTGACCGGACCGCGGTCCGTCACCTACGCCGAGATTGCCGCCCTGGTGAGCAACGCTCTGGGGACACCCACCCAGGTCGTGGAGGTAAGCCCGGCCGACGCGCGAGCGGCGCTCATCGCGCGGGGGACGCCGGAGTGGGAAGCGGACCACTTCGCCGAGATGTACGACCTATTCCGCGCGGGTGAATCCGAGTTCGTGACCGACACCGTCACGCAGGTCACCGGCCGTCCCGCCCGGACCGTCGAGGCGTTCCTTCACGAGATGCTGGCGACGGCGGGAGCCACCCCATGAGCGGCTGCCTGCCCTGCGACCTCGAGTTGGCGCCCGCAGCCGCGGTCGTGTACCGAGACGCCGACTGGGCGTGCGAGGTGGCGGAGGGCTACGACGTCCCCGGCTGGTATGTCCTGCGTGTCCGACGGCACGCCGAGGGATGGGGCGCCCTGACGCCTTCGGAGGCGACCGGTTTCGGCGTCGTCTCCCAGCGGGTCACCCGGGCGATCCAGGCGGCCACCAGTGCGCCCACCGTCTACTTCCTCAGCTTCGGCGAGAACTACGCCCACCTGCACTTCCTCCTGATCACGCGACCCGCGGACCTCCCGCCAGAGCTGAGGGGCGCCGCGATCCTCACCCTGCGAGGCACCCACCGCGACCAGCCCGCATCACTCGCCGCAGCCGCCGCCGTGCGCCAGGACCTCACCTCCGACTGAACCGACCACCCACACGAAAGGGACGACGATGTCCAGCACGTTCACGCACACCCATGGCGACCGCACCTACACCGGGCGCACCAACACCGCAGACGGCTTCGACTCAAGCCCGGACGCGCCACTGGTCGTCGCCCTCCACGGCGGCACCTACTCATCGCTGTACTTTGACATCCCCGGCTACTCACTGCTCGACCGCGCAGCGAACCACGGCCTCCCGGTGATCGCGCTCGACCGCCCCAACTACGGCGACTCGACCCCGCTCGAGACGGACGAGTCGATCATCCTCGCCAACGCCGACGTCATTACCGAAGCTATCGCCTCGATCTGGGCCGACCACGGCGGGCAGGCTCCCGGCGTGGTGCTCCTCGGCCACTCGATCGGCGGTGCGATCGCCACCGCCATCGCCGCCTCGCATCCGTCGTGGCCGCTCCTCGGCCTCGCCCTCTCCGGATGCCTCGTCCGTGTACCGCAAGAGTCTCGTGGAGCCTGGGAGGCGCTCCCCCCGATTCCCATGATCGACCTGCCCGTCCCGATGAAGGACCAGGTCATGTTCGGCCCCCCCGGCACCTACGCCGCGGACATGCCCGCCGCCAGCCACCCCTCCAACACTCTCGTGCCCAAGGCGGAGCTCCTCGACATCACCGGCGGGTGGATCGAGCGCCGGGCGAGCGTCTGCGGGGAGGTCACGGTCCCCGTCCACCACCGACAGGGAGAGTTCGACGCGCTCTGGGTGACGAACCAGGACGAGATCAACGAGTTCCGCGGGGGCTTCGGTGCAGCGCGGTCCGTCGACACCGCGATCCAGTCCGGCAGCGGACACTGCATCGACTTCCACCTCCCGAGCGAGCAGTTCCAGACCGCACAGCTCGACTTCGCCCTCCAGTGTGCGAAGGCAGCGGTGGCCTGACGCCGTGCCGACCACTCTGCTCCGGCACGTCCGTCTCTTCGACGGAGCCGCCTTCGGTGAGACCACCGACCTCGTGGTCGAGGAGGGCCGGATCTCGGCCATCCGCGACGACCGGCACGATGAGACCGCTGACGTCGTCGACGGAGGTGGTGGATTTGTCCTCCCCGGCCTCATCGACTCTCACGTCCACCTGAACGGCCCCGATACCCTGTCGGCGCTCGCCGCGCACGGGGTGACGACGGCGCTCGACATGAGCTCGCCGGAGCCCCTCGTCCGCGCGCTTCGAGGTCGACGCGGCGTCACCGACATCCGCAGCGGCATGATGGCCCTGTCGTCCCCCGGGAGTGCCCACGCCGCCCGGATGAAGGACATCCCGGCCGCCCGCGAGGCCATGGTCGAGGACGTCGCGGCCGTGCCCGCCGCCGTGGCGAGGCGCGTGGACCAGGGTGCCGACTACATCAAAGTGGTCATCGACCTCCCCGGGTTCGACCAGGCCACCGTCGAAGCGATCGTCACGGCGGCGCACCGTCACGGCCTCAAGGTCGTCGCCCATGCGTCACGTTCCGACGCTGCCTTGATGGGGCAGCGCGCCGGGGTCGACGTGCTCACCCACGTGCCACTCGACCAGCCCATCGACGACGAGCAGGCAGCCGCTCTGGCCACGGCCGGCGTGGTCGTCGTGCCCACGCTCACCATGATGAAGGCCATCGTGGAACGGCTGGCCGCGACCGGAGGCCCCGGCCCACGGTACGAACCGGCGGCCGCAAGTGTCACCGCCCTCCATCGCGCCGGGGTCATCATCCTGGCCGGCACCGACGCGAACCAGACACCCGCCGCGCCCGCATCACCACCGATGGGAGCCAGCCTCCACGACGAGCTGGCGCTACTCGTGGACGCCGGCCTCACCGAGGCCGAAGCACTACGCGCCGCCACCTCGGCTGCCGCCGACTACTTCAACCTGCCGGACCGCGGGCGCCTGGCCGTCGGGCTGCGGGCCGACCTGGTCCTTCTCGAGCGTGACCCCACCTCGGACATCGCCGCCACGCGCAGCGTCCGTGGTGTCTGGGTCGCCGGCGAACCGGTGGTCGACCTCGCGTGATCCTGGTGACCGCTGCAGCGGGCAACCAGGGACAACTCCTGGTGCCCAAGCTGGTCCGAGCCGGCGAACGGGTGCGCGCCAACGTCAGGTCCCCGTCCTCAGCCGAGCACCTGCGGGCCCTCGGAGTCGACGACGTCGTGGTCGGGGACCTCGCCGACCCCGCCGTCCAGCGCAGCTGCGTGCGGCACGTCGAGAAGATCTACCACGTCGGAGCCACGCTCAGCCCGGGTGAGCGAGCCATGGGTCTCGGCCTGATCGACGCGGCCCGAGCCGAGGGCGTCCGGCACTTCGTGTTCAGCTCGGTCCTGCACTCGATCGTGACCGACCTGGTCCAGCACGCCATCAAACGCGACATCGAGGAGCACCTACTCGCCTCGGACCTCGAATTCACCATCCTGCAACCCTCGAACTACATGCTCCCCCTCAAGCTGCAACCGGCGTTCGCGCGCAACGTGTTTGAGCTGTCCTGGTCCCTCGAACGTCGACAGTCCCTGGTCGACCTCGACGACGTCACCGACGTCGCCGTCACGGTCCTCACGGACAGCAGCCGCCACGCAGCAGCGACGTACGAGCTCGTCGCCCCGGGCCGCTACACCGCGTACGAGCTCGGTATGATCGTGTCGCGCGTGATGAACCACCCGGTCGACGTCCGCCAAATCGACCCGGAAACGTACGCCCGGGCATGGCTTGGTGATCGCGACCAGTCGGAAGCGAGTCACGAGCTGTCGGTGCTCCGCTCGATCAGTACGCGGTACAGCGCCCACGACTTCGTCGGCAACGCCAACGTCCTCACCTGGCTGCTGGGGCGGCAGCCGAAGTCCTTCGAGGAGTTCGTGCGTCGCGAGTGGGACGCGCAGTCCAGTCGCTCTGATCGGCGAGCCTGGTGAAGCTGACCGGTCGGACCGTGCTCATCACCGGTGGAGGAAGCGGCATCGGTCGAGGGCTGGCACAGGCGTTGCACGCTCGGGGAAACACCGTCATCGTCGCTGGGCGGCGGGTGCACCTTCTGGACGAAGTCGCCCTTGCGCATCCGGGCATTCACACCGTGGCGTTGGACATCACCGACCCGAGCAGCATCGCCAACGGCGCCCGCCACGTCGTCACGAGCCACCCCGACCTCGACGTCCTCATCAACAACGCGGGCCTAATGCTCGACACCGACCTCACCAAGCCGGTGCCCGACGACGACCTCGAACGCACCGTCGCGACAAACCTTCTCGGCCCTATTCGCTTGGTGTCCGGTCTCATCAGCCACCTGAGCGCCAGGCCCTCGGCCGCCATCGTCAACGTCACCTCGATGCTCGCCTATGCCCCCCTCGCACGGGCGCCGCTCTACTCGGCGACGAAGTCCGCCCTGCACTCGTACACCCTCGCCCTGCGCCACCAGCTCCAGGCCACGAGCATCGAGGTGGTCGAGATCGCGCCACCCTTCACCAGCACCGCCCTGCAGCCGGTCAACCTCACCGACCCCCGAGCAATGCCACTCGACGCCTTCATCCAGGAGACCGTTGACGCCCTGGAGGGGGGCGAGCCCGAGGCCTACGTCGGTGCGGCTCGAGAACGCCGCGACGCCCAGCGGACCGGAGACATCGTCGCGACCCAGCGCCTCAACGCCCTGATGGGGTAGCCAACCGGGACCGAATCGCTTGCTGTTATCACATATATTGATTACCGTTTGACCCACCCTGATCAGTGTCGATCCACCTAAGGAGCTGCCATGACGGCACAGACCGACCTAAGCCGGGACGAAATCATCGCCCGGAACCTCGAGGCCGTCGAGGTCCACTTCCACAACGAGAACGCCGACAGCATCGACCAGGCGATATCCGTCTACACCGACGACATTGTGTGGGAGGTCCCCGCCCGCGGCCTCGTGCTGCGCAACGTCGAGGACGTCAAGCAGGAGTACCTCAAGATCTTCGGCTCGATGACCATCCACAAGATCACCAACCTGCACCGGTTCGCCACCGAGGAATGGGTGTTCGACGACAGCGTTTTCGAGTGGACGATGACCGGAGACGGCTTCCGTAACGCCCCGCTGCCGGTGGGTACGACCTGCAGCATCCGTCTCCTGCACGCCTTCCAGATGCGTGACGGGCTCATCTGTCGTGAGCACGGCTACGAGATCTGGCGCGACATCAACGACACCGTCCGCGTCAACGACGACATCCCAAGCAACGCGCGAGTAGAGATATTCGATTAAGTAACCGCGTTTGACTTTGTCGACGCGTTCCGCGCCGACACAAGGGAGCTCAAGAGGGTCCGCGCTTCCGGCGCTATCCCGAGCAGTTGGTGGCCGAGGTGGGGTGGAGTTTCACAACGGAAGTCTGCCCCGAAAGGGGAGGGGTGCACTTTGACCGCCGGGTCGCCGGGGCGAGCCGCGTGACGCCCTCATGGATGTCCGATTGCGAGAGATGGACGTCTGGCGACCCAACGAGCGGGCGGCGTCTTGCGCCCTCGCCAGACCCGACCGTGACCATGTCACGACGACGGCGTTAAACCATTGGACGAGCTCGTCCCGGCCCAACGGGCCAGTGGCGCACTTAGTCGACAGCAAGACAAGCGTCTGCTCTTGCCGCTGTCGGGACCGCCCTGAACGTGCCCCACTTCGCCGCGAAGCGGCACGGTCACACCGCCGCGAAGCGGCACGGTCACACCGCCGCGAAGCGGCACGGTCACACCGCCGCGAAGCGGCACGGTCACACCGCCGCGAAGCGGCACGGTCACACCGCCGCGAAGCGG
>JBDSYO010000098.1:0-4043 GCA_039925625.1 Lapillicoccus sp.
GGTGGTCTCCGAACCCCACCCCATCTTCCGCCACGACGACGCGACACTGGGGCCCGTCGGCACGCAGGAATGGCAGGCCTTCGTCACTGACTCCGAGGGCAACACCGTGGGACTGGTCGGGTTCGTCGCCACCTGAGCGCTCGCATACCTTTAGCCCATGGCCGCCCACCTCACGAACGTGTCCACCGAGCCGGCGACCCGACAGGTGCCACAGGGCGAGGTGCCGGAGGCGTTCGACGAGGTGGCCGACCGCTACGACCTCATGGTTGCGCTCAACCCCGGCTACCACGCCCACCTGCGCTCCAGCGCCGCCGCACTCGCCGCCAGCCTCGGGTCGCGAATCGACGCCCACGTCGTCGACCTCGGCTGCGGGTCGGGCGCCTCCACGCGTGCCCTCGTCGACGAGCTGCGCCGCGGCGGAGTCCGCGGCGAGGTGCTCGGGGTCGACGGCTCCGCCGGGATTCTCGCGCAGGCGGAGCGCAAGCAGTGGCCGGCCGGCGTTCGGTTCGCCCACGGTCGCGCCGAGGCGCTCACCTCGGTATGCGCCGAGGCTGGTTTCGCGGGCCCGCTCGACGGGGTCTTCGCGGCCTACCTGCTGCGCAACGTGCCCGACCGCGACGCGCTGCTGCGGTCGCTCCACGACCAGCTGCGCCCCGGGGGTGTGCTCGTCGTCCACGAGTACTCGGTCGCGGGTCGCCCTGTCTCGCAAGCGGTCTGGACCGCCGTATGCCGCGGGGTCGTCGTGCCGCTCGGCTGGGTCACCTCGCGCCGCACCCGGCTCTACCACTACCTCTGGCGCAGCGTCATGGACATGGACACCGTGGAGACGGTGATGCAACGGATGCTCGACGCCGGCTTCGAGGACGTGCGCACCCGGTCCGTGCGCGGTTGGCAGCGCGGCATCATCCACACCTTCCACGCCCGCAAGCCCGGATGAGCCTGCTCCCGCGACGGCGCCCCCGGTGGGTCCCCGGCGCGGACCCACGAGCGGTGCACCACCCGGCTCCTGCCCCGGCGGCGGTCGCCGCCGATGCGGGTGCGCCACCTCGGAGCGCCGTCGTCGTCGGGGGCGGGATCGCCGGACTGGCCGCGGCCACCGCCCTGGCCGAGCGGGGCGTGGCCGTCACGCTCGTCGAGGCGAAGGAGACGCTCGGCGGCCGGGTGCGCGCCTGGCCGGTGCCCGTCGGTGACGAGCCGGCGACGATGAGCCGCGGCTTCCACGCGTTCTTCCGGCAGTACTACAACCTGCGCTCGCTCCTGCGGCGCGCCGACCCGTCCCTCGACCGGCTCCGCCCGATCTCGGACTACCCCCTGGTGCTGGCGGGCGGGCATACCGACTCGTTCGCCGGGCTGCCCACGACGCCGCCGCTCAACCTCATGGCCTTCGTCGCGCGCAGCCCCAGCTTCACCGCCCACGACCTCACCCGGGTGGACGTCGAGAAGGCCCTCGGGCTACTCGACGTGTCGTTCCCCGAGACGTTCTCGGAGTACGACGGGCGGTCGGCCGCCGAGGTGCTCGACGCACTCCGGTTCCCCACTGGCGCAAGGCATCTCGCTCTGGAGGTCTTCGCGCGGTCGTTCTTCGCCGACCCGCGCGAGTTCTCCGGGGGCGAGCTCGTGGCGATGTTCCACACCTACTTCCTCGGCAGCGCCGAAGGGCTGTTGTTCGATGTGCCGGACGACGACTACGACGAGGCCTTGTGGGCGCCGTTGGGCCGCTACCTCCACGCGCTCGGCGTCGAGGTGCGGATGCCGGTGCGCGCGCTTGCGGTGGAGGACCGCGGCGAGCGGGTCGCCGTGACCCTCGACGACGGGAGCGAGGTCGAGGCCGACGCGGTGGTGCTGGCCACCGACCAGCGGCCGCTGCAGTCCATCGTGGAGGCGTCGCCGTGGCTGGGCGCCGAGGACGGCAGCGGGTGGCGAGGGCGCGTGGCCGAGCGTCGGTCGGCGCCGCCGTTCGCCGTCTGGCGGCTGTGGTTCGACCGGCCGGTCGGCGAGGAGACCCCGCCGTTCCTCGCGACCAGTGGGTTCGGGCCGCTCGACAACGTCTCCGCCGTGCACCTGTTCGAGGACGGCGCCGCGCACTGGGTGCAGTCGCACGGCGGCAGCGTGGTCGAGCTGCACGCCTACGCCGTGCCGCCCGGGACCACCGAGGAGGACCTGCGCGACCAGCTGCGACGGGAGCTGTTCGGTCTGCACCCCGAGCTCGCGTCTGCCGCCGTCGTGCACGAGGAGTGGCTGGTCCACGACGACTGCCCCCTCGTCGGCGTCGACGCCTGGGCTCAGCGCCCCGGGGTCGGGACGCCCGACCCGCGGGTGTCGTTGGCCGGCGACGGGATCCGCTGCGACTACCCGGTCGCCCTCATGGAACGCGCGGCCACGACAGGCTTCATGGCCGCCAACGCCCACCTGGCCCGGTGGGGCCTCGAGGGTCACGACCTGTGGACCGTGCCGATGCGCGGCCGCCAGCGCGTCGTCCCCCCGCTACGACGCGCGGCCGCCCACCTGTCCCGGTAGTCAGCGGGGGCGGCGGTAGAGCAGCTCCAGGATGCCGCTGGGTGAGCTGCTGCTCGAGACGAGCTCGAGCGCGTACGACGAGGGCACGCCGTCGAAGAGCCGGGTGCCCTCCCCAGCGACGTAGGGGAACATGCTGAGCTGCAGCTCGTCCAGCAGGTCGAGCTGCATGAGCGAGCGCCAGAGACCCACGCCACCCCAGACGATGACGTGCCCGTCGTCCGGACCGCTCGCCTTCAGCCGCGCGACCTCCTCCGCCGTGTCGCCCGAGGCGATCGTCGAGTTGGCCCACCCGGCGCTGGTCATGGTGCGCGAGAAGACGACCTTGCGCCCGGCCTCGAGGATCGGCGCGAAGGGATGGTTCGGCGACCGGGTCATCGACCCCCAGATATCTTGGTAGGAGACCCGGCCGAAGACGTGGGCGGAGGCCGTGCGGAGGAACTCCAGCTGGGCGGGGTCGTCGGGCTGTTGGTTCTCGGGCAGGGTGAAGCACCATGCGTAGTAGTCGGTGCCCGGGTCGGACAGCAGCCCGTCGAGCGAGTAGTTGAACACCGTGGCGATGAGCCGGCTCATGGGATCCCCCTCGATCTGTCGTCGTCCCTGGTCATCCGGGGACCACCAGTGAGACCTGGGCCCGGGACGGAACTCATCGGCTCGGGGCGCTCGCGGAGGTCCCGGTGAGACGCCAGGCGTGGGTGGCGCTGACGTACACCTTCGCCTCCAGGGGTACGCCCGGTGCGCAGGTGACCTTGACGTGGTTGAGCTGCCGGAGGTACCCGCCGGTGGCACGCCCGCCCAGCAGGGCCGCCGCAGCCCGCTGGCCTCCCGCCGGGGCCCCGACCGGCGGTGCGTGACCGGGGTAGGCCAGCAGAGCGGCCCGCTGCTGAGGGGTGCAGAGGCCTTCGCGAACGAGGTGGTCGAGCAGCGCCGGCCACCGCGCATCCACCTGCGGGCCGTGGCGACCGAGGAAGCACTCGAGGCCCACCGTCTCGTGCGCGATGTCTCCGACGTCGACCACGACACCGATGCGAGCGGTCAGCGCGGTGAGCCCGGAGACGAGGGCATGCAGCCGCGTCCCGTCCCCGGACCAGCCCAGGCCCCGCAGGTAGGGGACCACGCCCTCGACGGGTAGGTCGGCCACGCACAGGCGGACGGCCTCGGACCCGCGCGCGGTCATCAGTCCGACCTGGTAGACGCTGGCGGGTTCGGGGAGGGTGTCGAACGCCCGGGTCACCTGCCGCACCGTGGCCGGGGGCAGCGGCATGCCGAGCACCGTCGGAACCGCCTCACCGGTCACCCAGGCGCGCACGCCAGGGTGGAGCGGGGTGATGCCCTGGGCGGGGGTGAGGAAGACGCTCGGGACCGGTAGTCGTCCCCGTCCGAGGGGGTGGCCGCCGGCAGCCTCGTCATCGTCGATGTCGAGCTCGAGCCAGAGTGCGGCCAGCAGCCGGCTCGTGTCGTCGTCCTCGTCGGTCCATCGGCGCGCCAGGTCGACCAGTCGTGTCCACACCGGCTCGGTCCGGACGCTG
>JBDSYO010000099.1:0-11645 GCA_039925625.1 Lapillicoccus sp.
GCGGGCTCATCAAGCCGATGCAGACCCGGTGGGTGTCCTACCTCACGACGGCGGAGCAGGAGGCGCCGAAGCTGCGCGCGGAGGCCTCCAACGCCCCCAGCGTCAAGGAGCAGGCCCAGCAGGCGCGAGCCGACCTCAAGGCCCGCTACGAGGAGGAGGAGCCGCAGCCGCGCGGAGGCGCCACGACGACCCTCCGGTACGACGAGAACGACCTGTAGCACGACCGCTTACCACCCACGAAAGGTCTTCACATGCTTGACAGCGACACGATCAACCAGGCCATCGGCCAGCCCGTCCACGGCTCGGACGGGAGCAAGCTCGGCACGGTCGGGCAGGTGTACCTCGACGACACCACCGGCAACCCCGAGTGGGCCACGGTGCACACCGGCCTGTTCGGGACCAAGGAGTCCTTCGTCCCCATCGCCGACGCCACGCTCGACCAGCACGGGCTCGCCGTCCCCTTCGACAAGAGCCGGGTCAAGGACGCCCCCCGGGTCGAGGCCGAGAACGGCCACCTCGACGTCGAAGAGGAGGCGGAGCTCTACCGCTACTACGGGATGACCGCGGGAGACGACCGGACGGAGCCGGTGCGCGACGAGCAGGTCTTCGACCAGGCCGCCGTGGCCGACCGTGGGCAGCAGCGGCCCGCCGTCAGCGATGACGGGGTCAGTGGCGACGCCGCCTCGATGACGCGCTCCGAGGAGCGGCTCAACGTCGACACCGAGAAGGTCGAGACCGGGCGGGCCCGGCTGCGCAAGTACGTCGTCACGGAGAACCAGACGGTCACCGTGCCGGTGACGCGTGAGGAGGTCCGGATGGTGAGCGAGCCGATCGCCGAAGGCGACCGCAAGGCCGTCGCGGACGGCACGGGCGGTCTCTCCGAGGACCAGAGCGAGATGGTGCTCACGGAGGAGCGCGTCGTCGTCAGCAAGGAGACCGTTCCGGTCGAGAAGGTCAGCCTGGCCAAGGAGTCGGTGACCGAGCACAAGGAGGTCACCGAGCAGGTCGCCAAGGAGCGCATCGAGACCGAGGGCGACATCCGGGACCGCGGCGACTCGGCCTGAGCCAGGGTCCGCACCCGCGGACCGAGCAGGAGCGAACGGACTGGTGTGGCCCGGCACGACGAGCGGTGGCGGGCCACACCGCCGGGGCGAGCGGTGACCGACCCCGCTCAGCGCACGACCAGGGAGGACGCCTTCGCCTCCAGGTGGTAGCCGGCGGCAGAGAGGGCGGACCGGCCCTGCTGGTCGGAGATCGTCAGCCGGTCGACGAACCCGGGCGCGTTGGCGACGACCACCCCCGTGAAGTCGAGGGACTGCCCCGCCCGGACGGTCACGGGCGACTCGCCCGCACCGGTGAGCTGCACCCAGACCTGGTCACCCGAGGCGTGGTCGGGCCCGTCGGTCCCGACCCAGAACCCCTCGTCGGCCGGGACCGCGACCACGTGCACGTGGTCCGCGTCGAACCCGGCCCCCACGAGGGGCGCGAGGTGGGAGGTGTCACCGATGACGGTGCGCCCCGAGGCGGTCAGGCCGGGCACCCCGGCCGGGCTGGACGTAGCCGTGGCTGCGGTCGGTGCAGCGGAGACCGGTTGAGCCGACGGAACCACCGGGGGGGTGGTGGTGGCCTCGCTCGTGGATGCCACCGCGAGAGGCGTAGGTGGTACGCCCTCGGGCGCCAGAGGGTGCGAGGCTTGCCAGCCCAGGGCCGACGCCCCCACGACGCTGGCCGCGACCACGGCTGCGGCGGCCGGTCCCGTCGCCGGATGAGACCTGAGGAACCGCTCGAAGCCGCCCTGCAGGGCGCCGAGCGGCACGAACGGGACCAGCCCCGCGAGGGCGCGGTCCCGCTGCGTGAGGGGCGGTGCGAGGTCACCGCAGACGCGGCAGTGGGCGAGGTGCTCGCCGGCATCGAGGGAGGCCTGGGCCCGCCGGTCGCCGGCCGAGACGGCCATGAGCACGGGTCGGCAGGTGCGCGTCGGGAGGGTGACGCGGCGCAGCGACAGCAGGTAGTCGACCCGTAGCCGCGCCCGGGTGCGGTGCAGCTGGGAGGCCAGGGTGCCCGGGGCGACGGCCCGCAGGGCGGCCAGCTCGGCGAGCGGACGTTCCTCCACCTCGTGGGCGACGAACAAGGCCCGTCCTCCCGGCGTGAGCTGGGCGATCGCGCTCGCCAGGGCCCGGCGGGTCTCGGCGGAGGCGACGGCCTGCTCGGGGCGCTCAGGTTCCTGAGGGTCGTGCAGCCGGGAGAGATGCGTTCGAGCGGTCACGTCGGACCGGGCCGATGAGTGCACCAGGTTGCGCGCCACCGTGAACGCGTAGGCGCTGAGCGTCTCGAGCTCCATGCGCTCACGGACCTGGAGCATGCGAAGGAGGGTCTCCTGGACGATGTCCTCCGCGCGATGTGGGTCGCGCACGCGAGACATGACGTACCGGGAGAGGGGGGCGCGCAGAGCGGCGACGTCGTCCTCGGTCTGTCCTGGCGTCGGTCGGTACGACTCGTCCACCGGTTCGCGGGTCGCCAGGTCCTCGTCGTGCATCCGTCCGGTCACCCGCTCCCGTCGTGCCCTGCCCTGCCCTGCCCTGCTCTGGTCTGCCCTGCTCTGCTCTGCCCTGCTCTGCCCTGCTCTGCTCTGCTCTGCTCTGCTCTGCTCTGGTCCACGGTCTCACTGTTGCCTGGACGTTGCCCGCCGAGGCGCGTGCGGGGACCTGCTCGCCCACGGCCGGGAACGTGACCAACTCGTTGGCGAGGTCCAGGGGCCTCTGAGCCTCCCGACGGATGTCAACGGCTTACCGTGGACCCCATGGCGCTCGACCACGGGGCCACCCGCGCCGACCGTTCGGCGGGTGAGCGGGTCGGGCCCGCGCCGCACGAGCGGCTCGGGCCCTATCGCCTCGTGTCCCGCCTCGGTGAGGGCGGCATGGGGGTCGTCCACCTGGGGCTGGACCGCTACGGCCGCGCCGTCGCCATCAAGGTGCTGCGGCCGCACGTGGCGTACGACCCGGAGGCCCGCTGGCGCCTGGAGCGCGAGGTCGACACGCTCGCGCGGATCACCAGCGACCGCGTCGCGGCGGTCATCGACTCCGACATCTCCGGCGACCGGCCCTACCTCGTCACCCGCTACGTCGCCGGACCGTCCCTCGACGACGTCGTCCTCGACGAAGGCCCCCTGACGCCGCCCGAGCTCGTCGACGTGGGGCGCGGGCTCGTCGAGGCCCTCGAGGCGATCCACTCGTTCGGGGTCGTGCACCGCGACCTCAAGCCGGGCAACGTCCTGCTCGAGGACGGCCAGCCGGTCGTCATCGACTTCGGCATCGCCCATATCGCCGACGACGTCCGCCTCACGAGCAGTGGCCTGGTCATGGGGACCCCCGGCTACCTCTCGCCCGAGGTCATCGGCGGCTCACCGGTCACCCAGGCCACCGACTGGTGGGGCTGGGCGGCGACCCTGGCCTACGCCGCGTCGGGGCGGCCGCCCTTCGGGCGTGGACCGATGGACGTCGTCCTCGGCCGGGTCAGCCGCGGGGAGGCCGACCTCACCGGCGTCGACGCCCGGCTCGCCCCGCTGCTCGCGGCATCGCTCGCGCCCGACCCTCGCCGCCGGCCGCCGGCGCGCGAGGTGGTGGCCGCGCTCGAACGGTATGCCGCGGGGTCGCCCGCCACGGTCCGGGTGCCGGGGGCGACGCCGTCCGCCGCGAACCCTCGGCCCGCGTCCACCACCGCGGCCCTCCCCGCGGTGGGCGCGACCCCCGACGAGTGGTCAGAGCCGCTCCGCCGCGCGAGCGGCGGGACCGCCGGCTACGGGGCGCCGCCGCCCCTGGCGTGGCGCGACGGGTATGAGGAGGACGAGCCCTACGCGAGGGACGAAGGCATCGACCGCGCCGATGGTGGTGAGGACCCGGAGTCGGACTGGCAGGCGGCGTGGGAGGCCGGGCCGGACGAGCCGGACCCGCGCATCGGCCGGGCCCTGCGCACCGGCACCTTGCTCGCCTTCGGCGCCGCGCTCACCGGAGCCGCGGCCACATGGCCCGGCGTGGCTCTCGTCGTCGCGCTGCTCTGGTCCTGGGCCGCCCGGTTCAGCGACCGGTCGGTCACGGCCCTCATCCTGCGCCGCTACCGCTACGGCCGGCGCCGCGCCGACCTGCCGCTCGCCGTGGCCCTCAGCCCGTGGCATGTCGCCGTCGCGGCGGCACTCACTGTCGTCGGACTGCTGCTGCCCACCCTGGTCGCCCTGTCGGCGGCGTTCTGCACGACGCTGGGCATCTCGGCCGCGACCTCGTCGTCCCTGGGCGGGGTGTCAGCTCCCGGTGCCGCGGCGGGCTTCGCGGCCGGGTCGCTCATCGCCTGGTGGGGTCCGGGTGGGGCCTCGCTGCGCCGCGGGTCGCGGTCGCTGGTGCGCGGGATCGCGCCGTCCGGCCCGGTCACCAGGGTCCTCGTCGCCGTCCTCCTCGCCGCGGCGGTCGTGCTGGCGGTGCTCGCGGTCGCCCGTCACGGGCACCTGTCCTGGTGGCCCTTCCCCTGGACCTTGGGCACGTCCTGAGGCGTCTCCCCGGGCTCTCGGCGAGCGCGCACCCTACCCCCAGATCACGCACAGAACACGGATAGGTCACGGAAAGATCTCGGCGCGGCTTGGTTTTTGCCGGTTGATGACCTACCGTCATCCCGTCGTCATGATTCGTTCCGGCGTCACACCAGATGAATAGCACCACCCAAACACTGTGTGTGCCCG
Source organism: Lapillicoccus sp. (assembly GCA_039925625.1). Lineage (GTDB taxonomy): Bacteria > Actinomycetota > Actinomycetes > Actinomycetales > Dermatophilaceae > Lapillicoccus. The sequence continues at coordinate 4,727 of JBDSYO010000099.1, forward strand.
CTGCGCTGAGCCTCGTCAGGCGGGCACGTTCCCGGATGGTCCGGGGCATGACGAGGATGGGGGACCCAACGAACAGGCCGTCTTCGGCGGCCTCGGGGCGAGAGCCGGATCTCCGGCAGGGCACCTGACAGCCCGATCCCGACAGCTAACCCCGTATGCGCACGTCAGGAGAGGACAACTCCGTGCACTACTCCCCCAAGCACGCCGCCCCGCGGCTGCGTTCGATCAAGACCCGTCTCGCGGGTGTCGGCATCGTCGGTGCGGCCACCGTCGTCGGCGGCGTGGCCACCGCTGGCTCCGCCCACGCGGCGACCAACTGGGACGCGATTGCTTCCTGCGAGTCCGGCGGCAACTGGTCCATCAACACCGGCAACGGCTTCTACGGAGGCCTGCAGTTCACGCGCTCCACGTGGACGGGCTATGGCGGCGGCGCGTACGCCACCACTGCCAACCTGGCGACGCGCGAGCAGCAGATCGCCATCGCGGAGAACGTCCTGGTGGGCCAGGGCATCGGCGCCTGGCCGGTGTGTGGCGCCAAGGCTGGTTCATCGTCGGCTCCGGCCGCCGCTGCGGCTCCGAGCACCTCGCGGGCCACCACCCGCACGGCTCCGACCACCACGTCGAAGACCACCACCAAGGCCACCACCAAGGCCCCGGTCAAGGCGACGACGAAGGCTCCGGCCAAGACGACGACCAACGTGGCGACCAGCGGCCAGAAGGTCACGGTCAAGGCCGGCGACACCCTGAGCGCGCTCGCGGCGAAGTACAACGTCAAGGGTGGCTGGCAGGCCCTCTTCGCGGCCAACACCGGCACCGTGAAGAACGCCAACCTCATCTACGTCGGGCAGACGCTGAGCCTCCCGGCCTGAGGTCTCCTCCCGTAGGACTCGACGGCCCCCCGGCCTCGCCGGGGGGCCGTTGTGCACCCTCCGGCCGGGGTGCCCGAGACGTGGGCGCCCCGGCACGGTTGACTGGGACGCATTGACGTGGACGACGCCGTCCACCCGGGAGAGGAGCAGCCCTGATGCGGTTGATGCGAGTAGGCGAGCGCGGACGTGAGATGCCCGCGGTGTGGGTCGACGCGCATACGGTGCTCGACCTCAGCGAGCTGACCCCCGACATCGACGGCGACTTCCTCGCCGCCGGTGGGATCGAGCGCGTCCGGCAGGCGGCCGAGGCGGGCGAGCTGCCCACCCTCAAGCTGGGCGGCAGTATGCGCGTCGGCGCCCCCATCGCCCGGCCCCAGGCCGTGCTGTGCATCGGGATGAACTACGCGGCTCACGCCCGGGAGACCGGAGCGGAGCCGCCCGAGAACCCCGTGCTGTTCTACAAGGCGCCCAACACCGTTGTCGGTCCCGACGACGACGTCGTCAAGCCGCGCAGCTCGACCCGGCTCGACTACGAGGTGGAGCTCGGCGTCGTCATCGGCCGCCGGGCGCGATACCTGTCCTCGGTCGACGAGGCCCGTGACTGCATCGCCGGCTATGTGCTCAGCCACGACGTCTCGGAGCGGGCGTTCCAGCTGGAGGTGAGCGGCGGCCAGTGGTCCAAGGGCAAGAGTGCCGAGTCGTTCAACCCGCTCGGACCGTGGCTCGTCACGTCCGACGAGGTGCCGTCCATCGCGACCGCCCGGATCCGGTCATGGGTCAACGGTGAGCTGCGGCAGGACTCCACCACCGCCGACCTCGTGTTCGACGTGCCGACCCTGATCCACCACCTGTCGCAGTACACGGTCCTGGAGCCGGGTGACCTCGTCAACACCGGTACGCCGCAAGGCGTGGCGATGTCGGGCCGCTTCCCCTACCTCGAGGTCGGAGACGTCGTCGAGCTCGAGATCGAGGGCCTTGGCCGGCAGCGCCAGACCGTGGTGGCCCCCGGCTGACTCCACGGTCGGCTGACGTCCGGCGCCGGGCCGGCCGGTGGGGGCTGGCCGGTACGCTGGCGGGCGGCTTCGCGGGTCCGGTGACGGGTGGGCGAGGTGCCGGCGTGGCGCAACTGGCAGCGCACCTGTCTTGTAAACAGGGGGTTGGGGGTTCGAGTCCCCCCGCCGGCTCTCCCTCCTACCTGGCGGCTGGAGGGCTCTGACCTGGGGCGATACCGCATTAAGTGCGTGATCGGGGGGTGTCTGAAGCGGTATCTCCCCCCTCCTTTGGGGCCGTTTCTGGGTCGCGCGCTAGGAATGCGCTAGGAACTGCATCTTCCGAGAGCTCCAGCGTCGACGCGATCCGATCTGCGGCGTCCTGCCCGAGACCGCGGTGGACGTGCGTGTAGAGGTCGGCGGTCACCGCCAGTTGGGAGTGCCCGAGGCGTTCCGACACCACCTTGAGATCCACCCCCGCTTGCAGCGCCAGGCTGGCGTTCGTGTGCCGTAGGTCGTGCAGGCGGATCACGGGCAGACCCGCCATGGCAGCCAGGTGCTTGAAATGTCTCGTGGCGTACCCCGGACGGACGGGGGATCCATCCTCTCTGGTGAACACCAGCCCTTGGTCGTTCCAGGCTGGTCCCCAAGCGACGCGTTCGAGAACCTGTCCATCTCGGTGCCGAGTAAGCATCGCCACCGTGTGGGAGTCGAGAGGCACCAGCCTCACTCCGCGCTTGGTCTTGGGAGTTCCGACTACCAACTCGCCGTTGACCTCGGAGATTTGCTGGACCACGAACAGGCAGCGGCCGCCGAGATCGATGTCCTCCCAACGCAGGCCGATCGCCTCGCCCCTTCGCAGCCCGGTGACAAGGAGCAGGTGGTAGAACGCGTAAAGACGGTCGGCGACAGCCGACCCCAAAAATGCTTGGGCTTGCTGCGAGCTCCACGGCTTCGGGCGGCGGTGGTTCTCGGCGGCCAACTCAACGTGCTCTGCGGGGCTATAGGGAATCAGGCGGCGCTTCACAGCGCTGTTGAGCGCGGCGCGAAGCACTCCGTGAATGCGTCGGATAGTGGTAGCGCTAAGCGGACGGCCCCGCGAGCCGACGTTGATCGCGACATACATCGAATCCAGGTGTTGTGCGCGGAGCTCCAGGAGCCGGACGCGTCCGAGGTGGGGGATGAGGTAGTTGCGAATCAGGCTCCCGTACAGTTCAACGGTTTTTGGCTTGAGTGCGTGCTTGCTTTCGAGCCAGGACGTCAGGTACTCCCCCACCGTGAGGCCGTGGACGGTGACGTCCGCGTTGAAGGTACGTACGGCGTCTTGCAACGCCGTCTGAGCGGCCGCTCTTGTGGGGAACCCTGCCTTGCTGGTCTGAAGGCGACGGCCGTTGCTGTCTCGACCGTACTCAAGCACCCACTGCCACGAACCATGGCAACGATGTGGACGGTACGAGCCGTTCTCGTCGCGAGGGCAACCCCGGGTGTGACGCTGCGAGACAGAGCCATGCTTCAACGCTGCACCCGCACTAACTCCAGCAACGGCCCACTCGGGATCCTGATGAGCTTGCCCAGGCGCAGGATCGGGGTGGGCCAGTCACCCGACTTGATCAACTCATAGGCGGCCGTGCGTCCGATGCCGAGAATGGCCGCCGCGGTTGCAACGTCAACGACCGGAGGCATCTTCTGGGCGAACTCCACGGTCATCCTCGCGCTGGCCCCGGTCATCGGTATCTCCTCGAGGCCAGGGTCCATCCACGGTACTTGCGCCGTGACACGCGCGCGGCCCCGGGATCTGGGATTGACGGCCTGTGGTCGCCAGTCACGGTCGCCTCAGCGGCGGCGTTGTGATCTCCGCCCGGGTCGAACTTGGCGAACCGCTCAATCGTCAGCGACCGGGCCAGTGTCCGGTGCTTCGCCTCAATGGCATTGGATCCCGCCCCGCCGTCGCGCTTGCTGCTCATGGTGTGTGCCTCTGCGTCCGTTGTGTCGCCTGGCCACCCACGAGTTCGCAGGGGCCTACACACCGGTAAGCATCAAAAGGCCCTCTGGGTGGACACCGGAGGACAACAAAGTTTACTGAGCGCCGCCCTCGCCTGGCTACCGCCTGAGCGCGCCCGCAGGCGGGCGTGCACTCAGTCCGCTCGAGCAAGGCTCGCCGATCATCGTCGCCGCGGACTCCGATCGAGGAGGGGACATGGTGACGGAGCTGGCGATGAGGGGCAGGCTGCGACGGCGGTTCGGCTGCCAAAATTCGCCCAGCGACGGAATGCTGGCGTGCGGATCTGTAAGTTGACCGCGTGCGGACTGGCGTCGACGGTGCGGCTGTGTTGCGGGCCCGGTCGGCGAGGGGGCTTAGCCAGCATCAGCTGGCCCGCATCGTGGACGTGGCAGGTGGCGAGCGCGTCTCTGGCTGGGAGCGGGGGGTGGGGCAACCCCGGGCGCGGATCGTCCCTGACTTAGCGAGGGCGCTGGGGGTCGATCCGTTGGCCCTTCTGTCGCTGCCTAACGGCGTGGACTTAAGAGCGCTGCGCCTGGTGGCAGGCCGGACGGCCCCCGACGTAGCCCACGCGGTGAACGTCTCGGTTCACACGTATCTGCGGTGGGAGGCCGGTCAGCGGCTGCCGCTGGACGACAAGCGAACCCTCGCTGCGTTGAGCCGCCAGCTGCAGGTTTCAGTAGACCGGATCATCAAGGCACTCGAGTCGAGCCGGGGTGCCGGCGCGCCGGACGAGACAACCCCTTGCATTAAAAGTATTGACGTGTAGTCTCCAATTCTGACCAAAATGTCCACCCAGCCCGGTTTTGGTGCTTATCGGGGTAAAGGGAGGGCAGGCCGTGTTGATCGGACAGTTTGTGGTCAGGGATGTTCGTCACCCGCTACTTGCTGAGCAGGTTTGCGGGGACATCGCCCTCTGGCCGGCCAGAGGGGGACTCGCGTCGTGAAACCGAACCGGGAAAGCATCCTGTCGTCCGCGCGACGACGGAGCGGATCTAGCGGATCTAACACGGAGCCGGGGCAGATCCCACCCGCGCCCTTACCGAGGGTGGCGGCGGCGCCGCGTCAGCTGCAGACCCGCTGGTTGATCGGGGTGGCGGCCTTCATCGTGCTGGGTGGTCTGCTGCTGATGTATGCGGTGCCGTTGTACAGCCAGCACACGAGCGTGCTGATGATGGCGCGAGATGTGAAGGTGGGCGCCACGTTGACCGCCGCCGACCTGACCACTGCCGACGTGTCGGTAGGCACGCAGGTGGCGGTGGTGCACCCGCAGGATGGGGTGTTGGGTAAGACGGCGTTGACCGACTTGCCGGCCGGGACGCTGCTCAGTCCGCGGCTGGTCGGCGACGCGCCGACGCTGGGGACGGGGCAGAACCTGGTCCCGGTCCGGGTGAAGCTGGGCCAGCGGCCCGAGCAGGGGCTGAGTGCTGGGCAGGCGGTGTTGGCGGTCCCGGCTCCGGCAGACCCCAATTCGCCGGGTGGGGCGAAGTTGGTCCAGGTGCAACCGATCGGGGCGACCGTCGTCTCCTCCGGGCAGCCGGACCCGGCGACCGGGGACGTGGTGGTCGACCTTCGCGTCCCGGAGGCGGACGCGGTCGGGTTGGCCCGCGCGGCCGGGACCGGGTCGGTGACGTTGGTGCTGCTACCGAGCGGCGGCGGGCAGTGACCGCGGTGGCGGTGGTGGCTGGGAAGGCGGCACCGGGGGCGACGACGGTGGCGGCGGCGCTGACGTTGTCCTGGCCGGGGCCAGTGTTGCTGGTGGATGCCGACCCGGCCGGCGGGGACGTGGTGCCCGGGCTGCTGCCGGGGCGGGCGAGTACCGAGTCTGGGTTGTTGTCCTGGTCGGTGGCGACCCGGCATCTTCCGGCGCTGGAGGCGACCGCGGCGTTGTTCGAGCATGTGTTGGCGTTGCCGGAGGTCGGTGACGCGTGGGTGATGCCCGGCCTGCAGTCCGGCGCCCAGGCCGGGGCGCTGTTGGGCGGCGGCTGGAGCCGGTTGGCGACGACGGTGGAACGCTGCCGCTCGGTGCTGGGCCGGGATGTCGTGGTTGATGTGGGGAGGCTGGGGGAGGCCTCCTGCTGGCCGGTGATCGCGGCCTGTGATGTGGTGCTGCTGGTGGTTCGGCCGACGGCTCGGGCGGTTCAGGCGGCGAACGCAGCTGCCGAGGCGATCCGGGCCCGGCTCGGGGATCTGGACGCGGTGCAGCTGGTCGTCAACGGCGCCGGCCCGTACACGTCGGCGCAGGTGGCGGTCGAGGTGGGGATCGAGCAGACCCACACGGTCCCGGGTGACCCGCGGGCCGCGGCCGCGCTGGTCGACGGGTCGGTGGCCACGGTGCGCGGGTTGACCTGCAGCCGCCTCGTTCGGGCCGCCGGCCAGGCCGCCCTGAAGATCACCCAGGCGCAGGCGTCGAGCGTAGGTGTGCCATGACCGACCCGGCTGGACTTGGGGTCCAGCTGGAGCGACCCAGGCTGCAGGACCTGTCGTCCGCGGCTACCTCGACGTGTGGGTGTGGTTCGAAGACGGGAGCCTCGTGCCCGGGCCGGCTCGCGCCGTCAGCGACGCGGACCGGCCCAACCTCCTGGCCCGACTCACCGGTCAGCAGCCGCTGCACGAGGGTGACCGGCCGGACGGGGAAGTGAACTGATGAGCGAGCACGTGGACTCCCGCACCGACGGAGACGCCCCGAGCGACCTGCCCCGCGGGGTGCTGCCGTCCAAACCACAGCACGGGGACTCGGCCGGGGACTCGGCCGGCGACTCAGCCGTAGCGTCGGCCGAGCCGGGCAGCTGGTTCGGGTCGGAGTTCGGTGATGCGGTCATCGAGATGCAGCAGCGGGTCGCGTCCCGGCTGTCGGTGGACGCCAGCCGGTACGCCGGCCTGGACGGGATCGGAAAGCGGCTGCGGACGCGGGCGCTGGTGAATGAGGAGCTGGAGTCGTGGGTCAACCACCGGGCCCAGCTGGGGCTGTCCACGCTGACCGCCGGCGATGAGGACGACCTGGTAGCAGCGGTGCACGCCGCCCTCGGTGGGTTGGGGCCGTTGGAGCCGCTACTCGCCCG
>JBDSYO010000100.1:0-9739 GCA_039925625.1 Lapillicoccus sp.
ATCGCCCACATCAGCGGACCCACCGCCTTCGTGCACGAGCAGGTGCGAGCCGAGCTGCTCACCACCGAAGGGGTCCGCCGGGGTATGCAGGTGCACCACCTCGAGGGCAACTACGCGTACGAGTCCGCCGCCGAGCGCACCCGTCAGCTCCTCTCGGTGGCCGACCGGCCCACCGCCCTCATCGCTGGCAACGACATCATGGCGACGGCGGCGCTGCGGACGGCCGGCGACCTCGGCCTGCGGGTGCCCGAGGACGTGTCCGTGCTGGCGTGGGACGACTCGGTCCTCTGCGTCGTCTCCCGCCCGCGCCTCACGGCGATGGACCACGGCCTCGTCGAGAAGGCCCGGCTGGCCACCGACCTGCTGTTCCAGGTGATCGAGGGCGGCACCGAGCGCCACCGGTGGTCGCCCGTCGGCACGCTGCTCGTCCGGGAGTCCTCAGGTCCCGCGCCCGCCACCTCCTAGCGGCTGGTCTGGTGCGTCGGTAGGTCACGAAACGGTCACAACTGAACCGGTTAGGTTGACGCCTTAACCGGTTAGGTCGACGCTCATCTCACAAGCCAACGACCCATCCGGACAAGGGAGTCTGACGTGAGACTGCGTTCCATCCGATACATCGCGGCGGCGCTGGCCGTGCCCGCTGTCGCTCTGACCGCCGCCGCGTGCAGCAGCGGTGGGGGCTCGAGCTCCGGGTCCGGCACCGCCGGCGGCGGCTCGACCCTCACCTACTGGGCCAGCAACCAGGGCACCAGCCTCGACAACGACAAGGAGGTCCTGACCCCGCAGCTGCAGAAGTTCCAGCAGCAGACCGGCGTCAAGGTCAACCTCGAGGTCATCGGCTGGAACGACCTGCAGACGCGCATCCAGACCGCGATCACGTCCGGCTCCGGCCCCGACGTGCTCAACATCGGCAACACCTGGGCCGCCTCGCTCCAGGCCACCGGCGCGTTCATGCCCTACGACGACGCCGCGATGCAGGCCATCGGCGGCAAGGACAAGTTCGTCAAGCCGGCCCTCGACACCGGTGGTGCTCCCGGCAAGGACGTCACGTCGGTGCCGCTCTACGGGTTGGCCTACGGCCTCTACTACAACAGGCAGATGTTCAAGGACGCGGGCCTCAACCCGCCCACCACGTGGGAGGAGATGGTCGCCGCCGCCCAGAAGCTCACCGACAAGGGCAAGAACCAGTACGGCTTCTCGCTCGCCGCCGGCAGCTACACCGAGAACGTCCACTTCGCGTTCATCAACGGCAGCCAGAACGGTGGCGCCTGGTTCGACGGAGCCGGCAAGCCGACGTTCACCAGCGACCAGAACGTCCAGGGCATCCTGCGCTACCTCGACCTCATGCAGAAGGACAAGGTCGTGAACACCTCCAACGCGCAGTACGACAACGGCACCAAGGCGGTCAACGACTTCGCGACGAAGAAGGTCGCCATGATCCTCAACCAGAACAACGCCGACAACTCGATCGTGTCCAACGGCATGAAGAGCGACGAGTACGGCGTGGTGCCGTTCCCGGCCCCGGCCGGCGGCCAGAAGATCGCCAGCTTCATCGCCGGCATCAACATGTCGATCTTCAAGAACACGAAGAACAAGGACGCCGCACTGCAGTTCGTCAAGTTCATGACGTCGCCGGAGACGCAGACCGCGCTGGGCAAGCCGTTCTCGTCGCTGCCGGTGCTCAAGGACGCGACCCCGGTCTTCACCGACAACGCCGCCGAGGCCAAGACGTTCTCCGACATCTACGCCAACCAGTCGAAGCCTCTGCCGCTCGTGCCGGCCGAGGACCAGTTCGAGAGCACCGTCGGCAAGGCGATGAACACGCTGTTCGCCAAGATCGCCACCGGCGGCACGGTCACGGCCGACGAGGTCAAGTCGGCCCTCAAGGACGCGCAGGACCAGGTCGCGGCCGCCACCGGCTGACCCCTGCGCCCGTCACCGCTGGTGGTCCGGCCCCCGACGGCCTGACCACCAGCCCCGTCCCAGCCCAACCCACGCCAACCCGTCAGGAAGGGGTATGCCCGTGTCAGCGCCGACTGTCGAGCAGCCCAAGACGATCTCCGCCCCGATCGGCCGCACCCGCAAGCGCCGTGAGTCAGACCGGCGCCACCCGTGGCTCCCCTACATCCTCCTGGCCCCGGCCGTCGTCATGGAGCTGCTCATCCACATCGTGCCGATGCTCGTCGGCATCTGGATGAGCTTCGTCAGGCTGACGAAGTTCTTCATCGCCAACTGGTCCGAGGCCCCGTGGGCCGGGCTAGGCAACTACACCATCTCGGTGGACTTCAGCTTGAGCATCGGCGCCGCACTGCTCACGTCCTTCCTCGTCACCCTCGGGTTCTCCCTGCTGGCGCTGGGGATCTCCTGGGTTCTGGGCATGACCGCGGCCGTGGCCCTCCAGCAGCCCTTCCGGGGTCGCGGCCTGATGCGCACGATCTTCCTCGTGCCGTATGCGTTGCCGGCCTACGCGGGCATCCTCACCTGGAACTTCATGCTCCAGCGCGACACCGGCCTGGTGAACCACGTCATCGTCGACAACCTGCACCTCACGCAGGACCGCCCGTTCTGGCTGCTCGGTGGCAACGCGTTCGCGTCCATCGTCACCGTCGCGGTCTGGCGGCTGTGGCCCTTCGCCTTCCTCACCCTGATGGCCGGCCTGCAGAGCATCCCGACGGACCTCTATGAGGCCGCCTCCGTGGACGGGGCCGGCAACCTGCGCCAGTGGCGCTACATCACGCTGCCCTCACTCCGGCCGGTCAACCTCGTCCTCGTCCTCGTCCTGTTCCTCTGGACGTTCAACGACTTCAACACGCCCTACGTCCTGTTCGGGAACGCCCAACCGGCCGGCGGCGACCTCATCTCGTTCCACATCTACAACGCGTCGTTCCTCAACTGGAACTTCGGGGTGGGCGCGGCGATGTCGGTGCTGCTCCTGCTCTTCCTCTTCGTCGTCACCGCGATCTACCTGCTCGTGACCCGCGACCGCAAAGCCACCCCCGCCCGTCCAGCCACCACTCAAGCGGAGGCGAACCATGCGTGACACCACCGGGTTCCGCGTCTTCCGCGGCGTCACCCTCTTCGTCCTCGGCGTCTTCACCGTCGTCCCGCTCTACGCGATGGTCACCTCGTCGCTGAAGCCGCTCGCCGACGTGCAGGGCAGCTTCACCTGGTGGCCGAGCCATCTGACCATCGACCCTTTCGTCGACATGTGGTCGACGGTGCCGCTGGCCCGCTACTTCGTCAACAGCCTGGTCATCTGCTCGTGCGCCACGATCGCGAGCGTCGTCCTGGCGATCATCGCCGCCTTCGCGGTGTCCCGCTTCAGCTTCCGTGGCCGCACCGTCTTCACGACGACGGTGCTCTCGACCCAGATGTTCCCCGGCATCCTCTTCCTGCTACCGCTGTTCCTCATCTTCGTCAACATCAACAGCGTCACCGGCATCCAGCTCGTCGGGTCGCAGGTCGGGCTGATCATCACCTATCTGACCTTTACGCTGCCGTTCTCCGTCTGGATGCTCGTCGGCTACTTCGACAGCATCCCGCGCGAGCTGGACGAGGCGGCCATGGTCGACGGCTGCGGGCCGCTCGGCGCACTCTGGCGCATCGTCCTCCCCGCGGCGCGCCCCGGTGTCATCGCCGTGGCGATCTACTCGTTCATGACATCGTGGGGTGAGGTCCTCTTCGCCTCGGTGATGACCACCGACGAGAACCGCACCCTGGCGGTCGGCCTGCGGCAGTACTCCACCCAGACCAACATCTACTGGAACCAGATCATGGCGGCTTCACTCGTGGTGTCCATCCCGGTCGTCATCGGGTTCCTCCTCGTGCAGCGGCACTTCGTCGCCGGCGTCACGGCCGGGGCCGTCAAGTGACGCCGACCCCGACGTCCGTCCCCGTCGGCGGCTGGACCCTGCGGGCCCTGGCCGGGCCCGCCCCGGCCGAGGTCGCGGGCCACGACATCCCGGCCACCGTGCCCGGCACCGTGCACACCGACCTGCTGGCGGCCGGGCTCATCCCCGACCCCTACCTCGACGAGAACGAGCAGCAGGTGGCCTGGATCGGTCGCACCGGCTGGCGGTATGCCGCGACGCTCGACCTGCAGGCACCAGCGGAGGGGGAGCACGTCGAGGTGGTGTTCCAGGGGATCGACACCGTCGCCGAGGTGCGGCTGGGCGGCGACCTCCTCGGCGAGCCGCGCAACATGCACCGCACCCACCGCTACGACATCACGGCGGCGCTCCGCACGCATGAGAGCGGCCCGGTGCAGCTCGTGGTCGACTTCGCGCCCCAGCTCACGGCGGCCGAAGGGGCCAGCGAGGCGTTGGGTCCCCGGGTGCATACCAACGCCCATCCTTTCAACGCGGTACGCAAGATGGCCTGCAACTTCGGCTGGGACTGGGGCCCCGACCTCGTCACCGCGGGCATCTGGCGCCCGGTCACCGTGCAGCGGTGGGTCGGCGCCCGGCTCGGTGCGGTGCGCACGCTGGCCACCGTGCGCGACGGCGTCGGGCGGCTGGAGGTGCACGCCGAGGTCCAGCGCGACACGCCCGCACCGCTGACCCTGCGCGTCCAGTGTGAAGGCCACGAGGCCACCGTCGAGGTGGCCGGCGACGAGACGTCCGTGACGCTCGACGTGCCCGACATCGACCGATGGTGGCCGCGGGGCTACGGCGACCAGCCGCTCTACACCGTCGAGACGACGCTGGAGCAGCACGGCTCCGTCGTCGCCACGCAGACGCGACGGGTGGGCTTCCGCACCGTCGCCCTCGACACGACCCCCGACGCCCACGGCACCCCGTTCGTCCTGTCGGTCAACGACCGCCCGGTTCTGGTCAAGGGCGCCAACTGGATCCCCGACGACTGCTTCCCCCACCGCGTCGACCGCGCGCGCTACGCGACCCGTGTCGCCGATGCCACGGAGGCGAACATCAACCTCCTGCGGGTCTGGGGCGGCGGCCTCTTCGAGAGCGACGACTTCTACGACGTGTGCGACGAGGAGGGCCTGCTCGTCTGGCAGGACGCGCTGTTCGCCTGCGCCGCCTACGCCGAGGAGCCGCCGCTGCGGGACGAGGTGGTCGCCGAGGTGACCGAGGCGGTCACCCGGCTCAGCCCGCACCCCAGCCTCGTCATCTGGAACGGCAACAACGAGAACCTCTGGGGCTACGAGGACTGGGGGTGGGGGCGCGAGCTCGCCGGCCGCAGCTGGGGTAAGGGGTACTACCTCGACCTGCTGCCGCGGCTCATCGGGGCCCTCGACCCGACGCGTCCGTACTCCCCCGGCAGCCCGTGGTCGTTCGACGAGCGCATCTTCCCTAACGACCCGGCCCACGGGACCACCCACCTCTGGGACGTCTGGAACCGGCTGGACTACACGGCCTACCGCGACTCCGTGCCCCGGTTCGTCGCCGAGTTCGGCTACCAAGGCCCGCCGGCCTGGACGACGCTCACCGCCGCCGTACACGACGATCCCCTGACGCCCACCTCGCCCGGCATGGCCAACCACCAGAAGGCCGAGGACGGCGACCTCAAGCTCAGCCGCGGGATCGCCCCCCATCTCGACGTCCCGCCCGTCGACAGCGCCGAGGACATGGACACCTGGCACTGGGCCATGTCGCTGCAGCAGGCGCGCGCGGTGGGGTTCGGCCTCGAGCACCTGAGGTCATGGCACCCGGTATGCGCCGGGATGATCGTGTGGCAGCTCAACGACTGCTGGCCGGTCACCTCGTGGGCCATGGTCGACAGCACCGGCCGCCGGAAGCCGTTGTGGTACGCGGTTCGTCGCGCCTTCGCGCCGCGCTGGGCCACGATCCAGCCGCGCGACGGCCACCTCGCGCTCGTCCTTGGCAATGACACCGACGAGCTATGGGACGCCCGCCTTCAGGTGACGCGGCGGGCCTTCGACGGCCACGAGCGGTCGGTGACGATGACGCATACCGAGGTCGCCCCCCGCGCGACCGCCACCGTCCTTCTGGCGCCGGCGCTGACGTCGGAGGCGATCGCCTCCGACGAGGTGCTGGTCGCGAGTGGCGACGGGGTGCGCGCCCTGTGGTTCTTCGCCGAGGACCGAGACCTCCACCTGGTCGACCAGTGGGGTTCGGCCACCGCCGAGCGCACCGAGAAGGGGTATGCGGTGCACCTCAGGGCGGCGACGCTCATGCGCGACGTGACCCTGCTCGTCGACAAGGTCGCCGATGACGCCACCGTCGACGACGCGATGGTGACCGTGCTGCCCGGGGAGACGGTGACCTTCCGCATCCGGTCGGCCCGCGACGTCGACCCGCGCCGGTTCCTCGACCCGCACGTCCTTCGATCGACCAACCAGCTCGTCGACCTTCACCATGCGGAGTCGGCGACCCCCCGCCAGCCAGGAGCGCTGACCCATGCCTGAGACCGACCTGCTGCGCTTCCCGGAGGGCTTCCTGCTCGGGGCCGCGACGGCGAGCTACCAGATCGAGGGTGCAGTGGCCGAGGACGGCCGCACGCCGTCGATCTGGGACACCTTCTCGCACACCCCCGGCAAGGTTCGGCACGGTGATACCGGCGACGTCGCCGCCGACCACTACCACCGGATGGTCGCCGATGTCGCGCTGATGAAGGAGATCGGGCTCGACGCCTACCGGTTCTCGATCGCGTGGCCGCGTATCCGGCCCGGCGGCACCGGCCCCGTCAACCCCGCCGGCCTCGACTTCTACTCACGCCTGGTCGACGAGCTGCTCACAGCGGGGATCCGGCCCATCGCCACGCTCTACCACTGGGATCTGCCTCAGGAGCTCGAGGACGCGGGGGGCTGGACCAACCGCGCGACGTCGGAGGCCTTCGCCGCGTACGCCGGCACCGTCGCTGCCGCGCTGGGCGACCGGGTGCACTCGTGGACGACCCTCAACGAGCCGTGGTGCTCGGCCTACCTCGGCTACTGCTCAGGGGTGCACGCGCCCGGGCGGGAGAGCCAGGCCGGCTCGCTGGCGGCGGTGCACCACCTCAACCTCGGGCACGGCCTCGCCGTACAGGCGGTGCGCGCCGCGAGCCCCGGGGCTCTCTGTTCCGTGACCCACAACCTCCACGTCATTCGCCCCGCCGACCCGCACTCGACCGAGGACGTCGACATCGTGCGGCGTCTCGACGCGCTCGGCAACCGGGCCTTCCTCGGCCCGGAGCTCGAGGGCGCCTATCCCGACGACCTGTTCGCCGACACCGCGTCGATCACCGACTGGTCGTTCGTGCGCGACGGGGACCTGCGCGAGATCCATCAGCCGCTCGACGTGCTCGGTGTCAACTACTACACGACGAGCATCGTGCGGAAATGGGACGGCGTCACCGAGCGCAGCCGCGAGGACGGCCACATGGTCGCCGCCCAGCCGCCCTGGCCCGGACCGGACGACGTCGACTTCGTGCAGCAGCCGGGCCCACGCACCCAGATGGGCTGGCTCGTCGACCCGGCCGGGCTGACCGAGCTGCTGGTACGCACGGCCAAGGACTACCCCGGGCTGCCGCTCATGGTCACCGAGAACGGCGCCGCCTACCCCGACACGGTCTCCGCCGACGGAGTGGTCCACGACAGCGACCGCGTCGACTACGTGCGCCGCCACCTCGGGGCCGTGCGCGACGCCATCGACGCCGGTGCCGACGTGCAGGGCTACCTCCTGTGGTCGCTCCTCGACAACTTCGAATGGGCGTGGGGCTACGAGCGGCGGTTCGGCATCGTGCGCGTCGACTACAACACGCAGGAGCGCACCCTCAAGGACTCGGCTCGCTACTACGCCGGGGTCATCCGGGCCCAGACGGTGCGCTGATCGCCCGGGCCTGAATCGACGCCGCGGGCACGATCGTCACGTCACGGGCACGACATACCGTGCCCGCAGCGTGAGGACCGTGCCCGCACCAAAGGTGTCGGCGGTCAGAAGAAGTAGATGTTGCCCGGCGCCGCGTCGGCCTGGTCGCCACGCGTGGCGTTGATCTGCGCCCGCAGGGCGATCTCGTCGAAGAGGCGTCGTTCCTTGACGATCCGACCGTCCTGGATCAGGAACTGCGAGACGCCCAGCAGGTCGACGTCCTGGTTGGTCAGGGGTCCGTAGAGGGGCCGCCCCTCGTAGGGCCCGATCATCTTCCACAACACCGAGACGCGCAGACCGGCATACCGGTGGTCGAAGTTGGTCTGGATGTCGCGCACCTCGAACCGCGCCCGTGGGAACGCGAGCAGTGGTCGGAGCGTCTCGTCGATGTAGCCCCTGGGTCGGATATAGGTCGTCTCGCCGCTACTGTGCAGGAACACGTCGCGGACGATGAAGTCGTCGAGCGCAGCGAAGTTCCGCTTGTTCCAGACCTTCTCGATGAGCTCGAGGACGAGCTCGCACTCGGCGCGGTAGTCGTCGGGACGGGGTCCGCTGTCGCCCTCGGCCAGGACGTCGGCGGGGGCGGGACGCAGCCACGACCCGGAGTAGCCCCGGAAGTAGAGCCCACGGGCCAGCTCGTCCGGGTCCTGCCGGGTCTGCAGGGCGCGGGCGAGACCGTCGCGGGCGATCCACTCCTCGACCATCCGGCCGCGCCGGTACAGGCAGAGGGCCACGCTGTGCAGGCTCAGGCGGTGTCGTCGGCCGTCGATGTAGCGGTCCTCTCCCCGGTAGACGAGGTGCGAGCTGATGAACCCGTCGCCCCCGCGGGCCTCCCAGATCACGTCCTCGGCCTGGCCGGGCATGGCTCCGGGCTGGGCGGCGCTGTCGGCCATCCGCATCGTGCTGCCCTCGATGACCTCGGCCCGGGTCGTGATGGTGCCCAGGGAGACGTGGACAATCGAGTCGGGCTCGTAGTTCTCGTAGATGTGGTCGATGTCGCGGTCGACCCAGATGCGGTCGGTGACCTCGCGGATGAAGTCGTCGGGGTCGGAGTAGGGCTGGTAGGCCACGGGATCGAGCGTCATGACGTCCTCGTCTCTGCGAAGTGGGTGCCCTCGTGGGCGGAGAAGGTGAAGCGGCGGACGTCCTGATGTCCGCCGGCGGCGAGGTCGGCGGCGATCCGGCCGACGGTGGGAGCGAGCTTGGCCCCGTGGCCCGAGCAGGCCGAGACGACCACGAGCGGGCCGACCCGGTCGATGAGGAAGTCCTCGCTCGGGGTGGAGGTGTAGAGGCACGTGGTCTCGGCGAAGGGGGTCGGCTCGAGGCCCGGCAGCCAGCGCTCCACGTAGTCGACGATCCGCGCGCGGCTCGCCTCGTCGACCACGCCCTCGCGGGTACGGCCCGTCGTCACCGGACCCGTGTGCTGGGCGATCTTGCGCGCATCACCGGCTCCACCGTCCCGGCCACCGGGCAGGTGGTAGATGTCGAGAGCGTCGCGGTGCAGCGTGACCGGCCAGACCACCGACTCGTCGCGACGGGGGAAGTGGAAGACCCGGTGCTCCGTGACGCGGATCGGGGGCAGGGGGGCGACAGGGCCGACGAGCTCCTCCACCCATGCGCCCGCAGCGACGACGGCCGTGCGGGCCCGGACCACCCCCTGCGTGGTGGTGACCGTCACCCCGTCGTCGTCGACATCGACGCCGGTGACCTCCACGCCCGACACCTGTTGCCCGCCGAGCGACTGCGCGACGTCGAGGAATGCGTGGACCCCGCTGTGGACGTCCACGGTGCCCGCCTGCGGGTGGTAGAGCGCCGGACCCTCGAAGACCATCCCGGGAAAGCGCTCCCCCGCCTCCGCCGCGCTGAGCAGCTCGTGGTCCACCCCGGCGCGATCCAGGGAGGCGGCGATC
>JBDSYO010000101.1:0-4874 GCA_039925625.1 Lapillicoccus sp.
GGCGACAGACAGGGGCGACGGATCGGACGCGACGGTGCTCAACGCCGCCGGTTGGCCGCCCAGGCAAGACAGTAGACGCCGAACAGGGCGAGGCCGATCGCCTTGAGCCACAACAGCACGCCGCCCGACGGCGACAGGTTGAGCATCCGGAACACCGTCTGCAGACCCGGCGGCCCGATCCGGTCGACGACGGCGGTCCAGAGCATGAGCCCGCCGACGATCCCGTAGGTGACCCCCTTGCCGATGTGGCCACACTGTCCGAGGCGCACGACCAGGGACGGGGCGCCGTGCTTGAGGTCGTCGACGAACTGCGAGCGCGCCCCTCGGTAGACCGACCGGACGGCGAGCACGAGCAGGACGACCCCCACGACGACGACGCCGATGCGCAAGGCCCACTCCTCCACCGCGGTCACGGTGCTGGGCGGCGGGCGGCGACCCTCGCGGGCGGC
Organism: Lapillicoccus sp.; assembly: GCA_039925625.1. Classification (GTDB taxonomy): domain Bacteria; phylum Actinomycetota; class Actinomycetes; order Actinomycetales; family Dermatophilaceae; genus Lapillicoccus. The sequence goes on from JBDSYO010000101.1 coordinate 450, forward strand.
CCGACCTTCGACGGCCACCCGCACCGCACTCACGGCGAGGGCGAGGTAGCCGATGGCGCTGAACGTCGACCCGGTGCGGCCGAAGGCCCGGCCGATGGGGTTCTCGTGCTGGTCCCGCCGCCATACCGTCTCGAACACCTGCCACAGGGTCAGCGCCCCGAGCCCGAACGCCGTCACCCACAGCAGAGCCTCCCCCCACACGGTGGCCGCCAGCTCGTCCAGCGCCGTGTAGGGAGTGGCAGCGCCGCGCTGCCCGGTCACCGCGATCCGCACCGCGATCGCGGCGACGAGCAGGTAGACCAGCCCGTAGGTGACCAGGCCCACCCCGACGACGACGTCGAACGGCGCGCCCCGGTGCACCTCGCGCCCCCACCGGGCCGCCCGGTCGAGCAGCACCCGGCGCTGACGCGGGGGAGCCTGGCTCATGGGGTCACTCTGCCAGCCGCGGCGGGCCGCAGGGGGGCAGGACGGCGGGGGGACCGAACCGATGGTGTCGCGGGTCACGGGCCGCTGACCTGCGAGGACGGAATGCCGGGAGGCGACCTGGGCGTTCCCCGATAGGTTGGGACCTCCGTCCGGGGGTCAGACGTCAGGATCGTGGTGGTGGGATGGGCGCGCAGGAGTCGGGGCAGCCGAGGTGGCTCGCTGACGGCGAGCAGCAGGCGTGGCGCGCCTACCTCCAGGGCAGCCGTTTCCTCGAGGAGGCCCTCGACCGCGACCTCCAGCAGCACGGCCTGCAGCTCACCGAGTACGAGATCCTCTCGATGCTCTCGGAGAGCAGCCAGCGCCGCCTGCGGATGTCCGAGCTCGCCGACCTGGTCGTGCAGTCCCGCAGCCGGCTGACGCATACCGCCGCCCGTCTGGAGAAGCGGGGCTGGGTGGAGCGGCAGTCGTGCCTCTCCGACCGGCGTGGTGTCGAGCTCGTCCTCACCGACGAGGGGCTGCGCCGCCTCGAGGAGACGGCCAAGGCCCACGTCGAGAGCGTCCGCCGCCACCTGCTCGACGTCATGTCCCCGGCCCAGTTCGCCGCCCTCGGCACGGCCATGGCCAGCGTGCGCGACGCCGCCCTGGGGCAACACCAGGAGTACGCCGCGGCCGAGTGTGCCGAGGCCGAGCGGGCCGCCCCCGGCCCCGACCGGCGTTCGCAGCCGGTTCCGGCCCGCGGGTGAGCCGGCGCCCATCCGGGGTTGCGACAATGCCCGCGTGAGCTCCGCACCCCTGCCCGACCACCCCTTCGAGGCCCCGGCGTCCGCCGCCCTCATGGAGCGGGCCCGCACCGTCATCCCCGGCGGGGTCAACTCACCCGTGCGGGCCTTCCGGGCCGTCGGCGGCACCCCGCGCTTCATGGCCTCCGCGAGCGGCCCCTGGCTCACCGACGTCGACGGGCGACGCTACGTCGACCTCGTCGGCTCGTGGGGGCCGATGATCCTCGGCCACGCCCACCCCGACGTCGTCCGCGCCGTGCAGGACACCGCGACGCGGGGCTTCTCGTTCGGCACGCCGTCGGCGAACGAGGTGGCCCTGGCCGAGGCGATCGTCGCCCGCGTCGAGCCGGTCGAGCAGGTGCGCCTCGTCAACAGCGGCACCGAGGCGACGATGACGGCGATCCGGCTGGCCCGCGGCTTCACCGGACGGTCGGTCATCGTCAAGTTCGCCGGCTGCTACCACGGCCACGTCGACTCCCTCCTGGCCGCCGCCGGGTCGGGTGTCGCGACGTTCGGGCTGCCCGACTCCGCCGGGGTGCCCGCCTCCGCCGCGGCCGAGACGATCGTGCTGCCCTACAACGACCTGGCTGCGGTCGAGGCGGCCTTCGCGGAGCGCGGCCACGAGATCGCCGCGGTCATCACCGAGGCGGCCGCGGGCAACATGGGCGTCGTCCCTCCCGCGCCGGGGTTCACCGAGGGGCTGCTGCGCGTCACCCGGGCCTACGGGGCCTTGCTCGTCAGCGACGAGGTCATGACGGGCTTCCGCTGCTCCCGCTCCGGCTGGTACGGGCTCGAGGGCCCGTATGCCGCGGGCGCCCCCGACCTGTTCACCTTCGGCAAGGTGATGGGCGGAGGGTTCCCCGCCGCGGCCTTCGGGGGGCGTGAGGAGATCATGCGGCTGCTCTCCCCGAGCGGGCCGGTCTACCAGGCCGGCACCCTCTCCGGGAACCCGGTCGCGACCGCCGCAGGCGTCACGACCCTGCGGCTGTGCACCCCTGAGGTGTACGCCCGGCTCGACGAGGCCAGCCACGCCATCGCCGCCGGGGTCGACGAGCTGCTGACCCGCGACGGCGTCCCGCACACCATCCAGTGGGCCGGGTCGATGTTCAGCGTCTTCTTCCGCGACCAGCCGGTCGTGAACTACGACGACGCCCGGGCGCAGTCGACCGGGGCGTTCGCGGCGTTCTTCCACGCCATGCTGAGGCGGGGCGTCCACCTGCCGCCCAGCGCGTTCGAGGCGTGGTTCGTCAGCGCGGCGCACGACGACGAGGCGGTCGAGGCGGTGCTGCGCGCTGCCGACCACGCGTCCCGGGCCGCCGCCGCGACGTTTGCGACAATCGAGCCATGAACCAGCCGCCGGTCACGGTCGTGCACCTCATGCGTCACGGCGAGGTGCACAACCCCGAGGGCGTCCTCTACGGCCGGCTGCCCGGCTACCAGCTCTCCGCGCTCGGGCGGAGCATGGCCGAGACCGTGGCCCGCTTCCTCGCCGGGCACGACGTCACCCACGTCGTCGCCTCCCCTCTGGAGCGGGCGCAGGAGACCGCGGCGCCCATCGCGGCGGCCCACGAGCTGCCCGTGGAGACCGACGACCGCCTCATCGAGGCCGACAACATCTTCGAGGGCAAGACCTTCGGCGTGGGTGACGGTGCGCTCACCCAGCCGGCGGTCTGGCGCTACCTCGTCAACCCCTTCACCCCCAGCTGGGGGGAGCCCTATGAGGAGATCGCCGCCCGCATGATCGGCGCCATCGATGCCGCCCGCGCGGCCGCGGAGGGGCACGAGGCCGTGCTCGTCTCGCACCAGCTGCCGGTCTGGACGGCGCGCAGCAAGCTCGAGGGACGCCGCCTGTGGCACGACCCGCGCAAGCGCGAGTGCTCGCTCGCCTCGCTGACCTCCCTGACGTACGCCGGTGACCACCTGACGTCGGTCGCCTACAGCGAGCCGGCGGCCGGGCTGCTCGCGCACGCGGCCAAGAGGGCGGGCGCGTGACGGCTGGGCGGCACTCCTGCCGACGGGCCATCGTCCTCGCCGGCGCACTCGCTCTGGGCGGGGGCCTCGCCGCGTGCTCTTCGGACGCGAACTCCGTTGCGGAACAGGCGAAAGCGGGTGACGGCAAGGGCTACGTCGCCGGCGACGGCACGGTGCAGCAGCTGGCCGCCGCCGACCGGACGACCACGGTCGCCCTCGCCGGCACGACCGTCGACGGCGCCCCGTGGTCGATGGCCGCCGACGCCAAAGGCAAGGTCGTCGTCGTCAACGTCTGGGGCTCCTGGTGCGGCCCGTGCGTCGACGAGACCCCCCACCTCCAGCAGGTGTGGTCGACCCTGTCCGCCGCGGGCCGGCCGGTGCAGTTCGTCGGCATCGACATCAAGGAGAGCCCGGTCAACGCGGCCGCCTTCATCAAGGCCAACGGCGTCACCTACCCGTCGCTGAGCGACAGTGCGAGCGGGGGCCAGCCGATGCTCGCCCTCCAGGGTCGCGCGTCCGCCACCCCCACGACGCTCGTCCTCGACCGGAAGGGCCGGGTGGCGGCTCGGGTCCTCGGGGCGACGACCGCCGCCACCCTGAGCGGCATCATCGACGACGTCATCGCCGAACCGGCCTGACCGGCCGCCGTTCCCGTGTCCTCCACCCTTCTTCCCCTCGCCCTGGCCGAGAGCCCGGTCGCGACTGCGGCCCTGCCCTTGGCCGTCGTCGTGGCGCTCGCGGCGGGGCTCGTATCCTTCGCGTCGCCGTGCGTGCTCCCGCTCGTGCCCGGCTTCCTCGGGTACGTCACGGGCCTCTCCGACGTCGCCCTCGAACGCCGCCGCCGCGCCAGCCTCGTGCTCGGTGCCGGCCTGTTCGTGCTCGGCTTCACGGTCGTCTTCATCCTCCTCGTGGCGCTCGCCTCGGCCGTCTCGTTCGCCCTGCGCGAGCACCTCGACCTGCTCACCCGCATCGGTGGTGGCGTGGTCGTCCTCCTGGCGCTCGTGTTCCTCGGGGTCGGGACCCGCTTCGGGACGCAGCGCACCACCGGGCCACGCTGGCGGCCGGCGGCGGGCCGCCACCGCGGTCCGGTCGTGCGCTGCGTCCCGAAGCGGGTCCCGACCCCGAGGAACACCAGCGCCAGCACCACGACCACGCCGCCGCCGATGCGGGTCAGCAGGTCGAGGTGCTCGCGCAGGGCGAACGAGACGGCCGAGGCGAGCGCCACGAGGAGGATGAAGACGACCGTGAA
>JBDSYO010000102.1:0-4284 GCA_039925625.1 Lapillicoccus sp.
GGCCTTCGAGCACCCCAACCACGCGGCGTGGGTCTACTGCGGCGTGGCCGGCCTCGTGTATGCCGGGGGCCTGGTGGCCCAGTACGTCCTGCCGGGGCGCCGGCTCAAGGACGCCGGGGTGGGGACCGGGACGATGCTGCTGGGCGTCGTCCTGGCCATCGTCGGGTTCTTCGTCATCCCGGTGGTGGGGGCGTTCCTCGGGTTCGTCCTCGGCATCTTCCTGGCCGAGTCGGGTAAGCATCGCAGCCGGGCCGGTGCGTGGACGGGCACGAAGCACGCCCTGCGGGCCGTGGCGATGTCGATCGGCATCGAGCTGGCTGCCGGGTTCGGCATCGTCGTCGTGTGGCTGCTCGGCGTGTGGCAGCTGGGCATCCCCGCCTGAGCGGGCCGCTCAGCTCTTTCGCTCAGCTCTCTTGCTCAGCTGGCTCGGCTCAGGTCACCACTCGTCGTGGCGGCGCTGGTCCCAGCGCTGCTCGAGCTTTTGCATGAACGACTGCTTCTGGCTCGACGGGCGCTGCTCGCCCGAGACCGCCCGTCGGACGGTGCCGTCGGGGCCCACCGCGCCGAGGACGGACTTCTTGGCCGGGCTGAAGGCCCAGGCCCCCCCGGCGACCATGAGGGCGAAGCCGACCGCGCCGAGCCAGATCAGGGCGTTGAGCGCACCGAGGACGACGAGGGCGAGTCCGGCGACGACGCCGAGCACCCCGAGGACGATGCGCCGCTTGTTGGGATGCAGGCCATGGTTGGTGATGTGGGTCGCGAAACGGGGGTCTTCGGCATACAGAGCCTGCTCCATGGCCTGGAGCACCTTCTGTTCGTGTTCGGACAGCGGCACTGTCGTCAACCTCCCTTGCACGGCCGTCTCGTTGAAGGACGAACGGGCGCTGCAAAAAGTTCGGACGACGACTGCGTCGGTGCCGGCGTCCTACTCGTTACTCGTGAGTCACTGTAAGTCAACAGGATAGGTGTGCGCGAGGGGACCGAAGTCCTGAAAGGGCGGCCGGGGGTCAAACGTCAGCAGACCGTCATGTGCAGGGCTCGCGGGCCCGCCCTTGGCACCGCCGGAGCGCTCAGGTCGAGCCTCGGGAGTCGTCCGTCGGGTCGTGGGTGGGGTCGTGGATCGGGTCGTGGTGCGGGGCCTTCGGGTCGTAGCGCCGGGACCGGCCACCACGGGTCACCTCGGCCCGCGCGGCCCCGGCGGCCGCGGCGGCGGACCGGGGTGCCTCACCCCGGTCGCGGACGAGGGCGGCCGGTCGGACGGCGCCCGCGCCGAACCGTGCGCTGGCCTGGTCGACGGCGCGGTCGGCATCGCGCCAGCCGTGGTCGGGCTCGTCGAGCATCCCCTGCACCGGGGCTCCCTCCGCCTCGACGAGGCCCTCCATGCGCACCCCGACGAGACGGATGCGGGCCCGCTGCAGGCCGAGGGCGTCGAACAGGGACCGCGCGGTGGCGTAGATGTCGCGCGAGACATCGGTGGGGTCGCGCAGGGTGCGGGCACGGGTGATCGTCGTGAAGTCGGCGAACCGCACCTTGATCGAGACGGTGCGGCCCATCATCCCGGCCGCGCGGACGCGAGCCGCGGTGCGGTCGGCGAGGCGCAGCAGCTCGCGGTGGATGACGACGGGGTCGTCGATGTCGTGGGCGAAGGTCTCGTCGGAGCCGATGCTCTTCTCGCGCTGCTGGCGGACCACGGGTCGCTCGTCCCGGCCCCAGGCGAGGGCGTGCAGGTGGCTGCCGGAAACGTCGCCGAGGGCGCGGCGCAACGTCTCGACCGGCGTATGCGCGATATCGGCGACCGTGCGCAGCCCCAGCCGGGTCAGCGCCTCCTCGGTGCGCTCCCCCACTCCCCAGAGGGCCCCGACCGGCAGCTGATGCAGGAAGCCGAGGACCTCTTCCCGGGGGACGACGATCATGCCGTCGGGCTTGGCCAGGCCCGAGGCAAGCTTGGCGACGAACTTCGTCGACGCGACCCCGACGGAGCACGTGATGCCCTGTTCGTCGGCGACGGTGTCGCGCACCCACTGGGCGATCCGGGTGGGTGCGCCGAGGCGGCGCCGGGCGCCGGCGATGTCGAGGAACGCCTCGTCGAGCGAGAGCGGTTCGACGATGTCGGTGACCGCGTGGAAGGTGGCCATGATGGCGTCGGAGATCTGCGCGTAGCGGGCGAAGTCCGGCTGCAGGACGACACCCTGAGGACAGAGGCGCCGGGCCCGGGCCATCGGCATCGCCGACGTCACCCCGAACCGCCGGGCCTCGTAGGTCGCGGACAGCACGACCGAGCGGTTGCCCCCGCCGCCGATGATGACCGGCTGCCCCCGCAGGTCGGGCCGGTCGATGAGGGACGCGGAGGCGTAGAAGGCGTCCATGTCGACGTGCAGGATCGTGCAGCCCGTGTCGTCGACCTCCCCGCCGGCGGTGCGGCGCGGTGCGGCGTACTGACGGCGGCTCACGACCCGCTCCGGAGGGGACCGGGATCAGCCGCGGCGGGCGAGGGCATGCAGTCCGGTGCCGAGGCTGCCGAGGGCCTCGGCGTAGTGCGGATGCGTCGACACCGCCTGCTCGAGCGCGGCGAGGGCGGCCCGGTCGGCGGCGCTGTCGAGCGCGCTGGAAGGCACGAGGTCGGCGAAGACCCGGACGCCGTGCACCCGGACGTCCTCGAACCCGGACCGCTCGAGCAGGTCGGTGAGCCCGGCGACGTCGAAGCGCCGGGGCAGCGGGTCGGCCCGACCCCACCGTCCGTCGGGACTGGTGAGCGCCGCGGTGGCCTGTTCGACCTCGCCGGCGAGGGCCTTGGCGAGGACGACGGCGAGCCGGCCGGCGACGAGCAGCGACAGGTGGCCGGTGGGAGCGAGGACGCCGGCGATGCCCTGCAGGGCGGAGGCGGGGTCGTCGACGACCTCGAGCACGCCGTGGCAGCAGACGAGGTCGTAACCCGGGGCAGGGGCTGGGTCAGCCTGTTCGGTCTCGCTGCCGGTACCGCTGCCGGTACCGCTGCCGGTCTCGCTGCCGGTACCGCTGCTGTCGGTGCCGCTGCCGGTCTCGCTGCTGCCGGTCCCGCTGCTGGTGCGGTCGTCCGTTCGGCGGTCCCCGGCCATGCCGGAGATGTCGTCGGCGTCACCCTGCCGACCGTGGACCCGGTCGGCCACGCCCGAGTCGGCGGCCCGCTGTTGGAGGGCGGCGAGGGCGTTCGGGCTGGGGTCGACGACGGTGACGTCGTGGCCCAGCTCGGCGAGCGGAACTGCGAGACCCCCGGTGCCCCCGCCCAGGTCGAGCACCCGCAGGGGCCGCCCAAGCTCACCCTGGCGGGTCCGGACGAGGTCACGGACCTCGTCCCACACCCCGTGGCTGCGCCACGAGGTGCCCGGGGCGGACGCCGGTCGGCGAGGGGCGGCCCGGTCCGCTGGCTCGTCGGGCACGAGGTCCTCCCTCCGGCTGGGGCTTCGACTAGGGCTTCGACGGGGGTTCTGGCAGGGGTTTCTCTTGGGGTTCCGGCCGGGTTGCCGACCGGCCTGATCGTCGTCCTCACCCTAGTGGCCCGAGCTTCCTGGGCTGGCGTGCCAGAGCTTGCGCGGCGGCCGTCCCAGGTCGTGCAGGTCCCCGCTGGCGTCGCTGGGGTCGCCGGGGTCGCCGGGGTCGCCGGGGTGGTCGTCCTGTCGTCGCTCGGGCCCGGCACCACCGGAGACCGGGTCGGGGACGGTGCGTGAGGTGGCCAGGGCCCGCCCACCGCGCAGGCTCTCGCCCGCCGGCTTGACGTCGGCATACGGCGACTGCCGGAACCCGGACGCGTGGACGAGCACCCGCCGCGTCCCCTGGGGCAGCGAGCCTCCGCCCATACCGCCGGGGCGGCCGGTGCGCCCGACCCCGCCGAGCCCGACGTCGGCGAACTCCTCGCCGTCCGGCCGGCCCTGGGCACCGGCGCGGTCGCCGACCGGCAGTCCGGTCGCGGCGTCGCCCCCGACCTCCCGCCCTCCACCGCTGCCGCTGACCCGGGCGGGGACCGCGGCGACGGCCGGGAGGGCGCGTCCGTCGGCCTGCGCCGCCGCGGCCAGGGCGGCGTCGTTGCGGGCGGTCGCCTCGCGGTCCTCACGGTCGATCGCGGCGAGCACGGCCTCGAGACCCCCGCGCGTCCAGTCCTCCCACAGCCCGGACAGCTCCCAGGCGCCGGTCGCCCGGACGGAGATCCCCCGCGGGCCGGTGCGCCGGGTGATACCGCGCACGAGCAGCATCCAGGAGTGGAAGACGGTGGTCGCGTAGGGACCCTGGGCGTCCTCGAAGAACGTCGCG
>JBDSYO010000103.1:0-3512 GCA_039925625.1 Lapillicoccus sp.
CGGTCTTCTTGGCGGCGGTCTTCTTTGCGGCTGTCTTCGTCGCCGTCTTGGCGGCCGTCTTCCTGGTCGCCGCCTTCGTCGCCGTCCGCTCCATCGGCGCCGAGGCGGCCCTCTTGCGGGCCTCGACCTTGAGACCGGGGGTCGGGTCGGCGTCGCCGGCCGCACCGGCGGTGCGCAGCGCCTCGCCCTCGGCGATGGTCATCACCTGGTGGCCGCCGAACTGCCCTCGCAGCGCCGACACCATCTGCATCGTCGGTGAAGACTGCTGGCGCGACGCGAACCGGGCGAAGAGCGAGGCGGCGATGACCGGCATCGGTACGTCGAGCGCGATGGCCTCCTCGACGGTCCACTTGCCCTCGCCGGAGTCGACCGTGTAGTCGGAGACGCCCTCGAGCGTGGGGTTGGCCTCGAGCGCGGTGACCGCGAGGTCGAGCAGCCAGGACCGGACGACCGTGCCCCGGCTCCACGCCTTGAACGCGCCGGGGACGTCCTTGACAATGTCCTTCTTCAGCAGCAGCTCGTAGCCCTCGGCGTACGCGGCCATCAGGCCGTACTCGATGCCGTTGTGGACCATCTTCGTGTAGTGACCGGCGCCGACGTCGCCCGAGTGGACGAAGCCCTCCTCGCGCGGGCCCTCGGGCCGGAGCGCGTCGAAGATGGGCATGGCCCGGTTGACGAGGCGGGACTCGCCACCGACCATCAGGCCGTAGCCGTTGTGCAGGCCCCAGATACCGCCGGACACGCCGCAGTCGAGGTAGCCGATCCCCTTGGCCTTCAACGCTTTGGCGTTCTCGATGTCGTCGGTGAAGCGGGAGTTGCCGCCGTCGATGACCAGGTCGCCCTTCTCGAGGACGTCACCCAGCTTGGCGACGGTGTCGCGGGTCGCGGCGCCGGCCGGCACCATCACCCAGACCACGCGGGGGGCCTCGAGCTTCTTGACCATCGCGGCCAAGGTGCGCACGTCCGAGACCTTCGGGTCGCGGTCGTAGCCGACGACCTCGTGGCCCGCGCGGCGCAGGCGCTCGCGCATGTTGCCGCCCATCTTGCCGAGACCGATGAGACCGAGCTGCATGGCTGACCTTTCGACAGAACGACCGAGGGCAACGCGCGGGGGGCAGTGGAACGGGGTTGAGCTGCGGGAACGACCTTAGCTGGCGAACCGGACGGGCATGAGGACGTAGCGGTAGCTGTCGTCGGTGTCGCCGTCGACCTCGGCCTGCCCGGTGAGGACGGCCGGGCGGCTGGGCTGGGTGAAGGACAGCTTGGCGTAGGTGGTGCCCAAGGCGCCGAGGCCGTCGAGGAGGAAGTGGGGGTTGAAGGCGATCTCGATGTCGGGGCCGGTGAGGGTGGCCTCCACCGCCTCCGAGGCCTGCGCGTCGTCACCGGTGCCCGCCTCGATGGCGACCTGGCCGTCGGTGAACTTCAGGCGCACCGGGGTGTTGCGCTCGGCGACGAGGGAGACCCGGCGCACGGCCTCGACGAGGGCGCTCGTGGCGATGACGGACTCGGTGTCGACGCTGGTGGGGAAGATCGAGGTGACCTTGGGGTACTCCCCGTCGAGCACCCGGGTCGTGGTGCGCCGCTGGCCGGCTTCGAAGCCGACGAGGCCGTCGGACTGGCCCGGGCGGCCGCCCAGGGCGAGGTCGACCGAACCGCTGGCGCCGAGCGCCTTCGCCGTGTCGGAGAGGGTGCGCGCCGGGATCAGGACGACGTGGCCGATGTCGGACGTCGCCGGCTTCCAGGTCAGCTCGCGCATGGCCAGGCGGTAGCGGTCGGTCGCGAGGAGGGTGATCTTGTCGCCCTCGATCTCCATGCGTACGCCGGTGAGGATCGGCAGGGTGTCGCCGCGGTCGGCGGCGATGGCCACCTGGGCGACCGCCTGGGTGAACACGTCGCCCTGGATGGTGCCGCTGGCTTCCGGCGCGGTGGGCAGGGTCGGGTAGTCGTCGACGGGCATGACGAGCAGGCTGAACCGGGAGGACCCGCAGGTCACCTGCACCTTGTTGCCCTCAGCGACGACATCGATGGGGCGGGCCGGCAGGTTGCGGGAGATGTCAGCGAGGAGCCGGCCGAGCACGAGGGTGACCCCGGGGTCGGAGACGTCCGCCGGCACGGTGACCTTGGCGGAGACCTCGTAGTCGAAAGCCGAGAGGGTGACGGTGCCCTCGGCGTCGGCCTCGATGCGGACGCCGGCGAGCACGGGGACGGGCGGGCGAGCGGGCAGACCGCGCGCCACCCAGGTGACGGCGTCGGCGAGCACATCGCGCTCGATCCTGAACTTCACTTCTCGCCCTGCCCTTCACCCACGCCGGCTCCGGCGCATACGTGCACCGCCCGACCGTCGGTCGGAACCCGAACCCTAGTGTCTCGCGGGGACAGCCACCACAAGGCTGGCGTTCTGGGGTCCGGCTCCGCCGTGAGGACCGGCTAGCAACTCCGCACGTGATGACTTGTGGGCGGGACGAGTCGGACATGTCCAACAAGAAGTCATCACGTGCGGAGTCGTTGGCGTCCGGGTCATAGGTGAGCGTCAGCGTCAGGGGCTGGGCACGCCGAGCTGGGCTCTCAGGGCGCGTACTCGGGGCGGATCACCCTCTTATCTGGATCTCGTCGTCGTCATAGGGACTGTGCACTCGGGGGACAACCGGTGAATCGCCAGGTCAGGCGGTCTAGGGGCCTGTGGACGAGGGGTACGCGTCGGTGTGGACAACTCGGCGCGGCTGGGGACGGCGACGGCCCGTCCCCAGGTGGTCCCCGGCCGGGGTCCGGCCCCGACCCGGTACGCGGCGGTTGTCCACAGGTCATCCACACGTCCTGGGGACGAGCACACCAGGCCAGTCCCGTCGGTGGTCCACAGAGTTGTCCACAACCGGTGGATAACTCGGGACCCTCTCCCGCGCGGTCAGGCGGGACAGGCGGGTGGGGCTGTGGACAACCTGCTGACCGGGTGTTGAGAACCACCCGGTGCCACCGGGCGGCGGGTCAGCGGGACTGCTGCTTGATCCGGTTGGTGAGCTCGGTGACCTGGTTGTAGATCGCCCGACGCTCGGACATCAGCTCACAGATCTTGCGGTCGGCGTGCATGACGGTGGTGTGGTCGCGGCCGCCGAAGTGCTGGCCGATCTTCGGCAACGACAGCTCGGTGAGCTCGCGGCAGAGATACATGGCGATCTGGCGGGCCTGCACGAGCTGGCGCGAGCGGGAGCTGCTGCACAGGTCGTCGATGGTCAGAGCGAAGTACTTGGCCGTCTCGCCCATGATCGTAGAGACGGTGATCTGTGCCGGCTGCTCGCTCGGGATGAGGTCGCGCAGCACCACCTCGGCGAGGTCGAGGGTCACCGGCTGCCGGTTGAGGTTGGCGAACGCGGTGACCCGGATGAGGGCACCCTCGAGCTCGCGGATGTTGGAGCTGATCTTGCTGGCGATGTACTCCAGGACGTCGTCGGGCGTCGACATCCGCTCCAGCGTCGCCTTCTTGCGCAGGATGGCGATGCGGGTCTCGAGGTCGGGCG
>JBDSYO010000104.1:0-4125 GCA_039925625.1 Lapillicoccus sp.
GGACGCCCTGGGCGTCGAGCGAGCCGCGCACGATCTTGTAGCGGACCCCCGGGAGGTCCTTCACACGGCCACCACGCACGAGCACGATGGAGTGCTCCTGCAGGTTGTGACCGACACCGGGGATGTAAGCCGTGACCTCGATGCCCGAGGTCAGCTTGACGCGCGCGACCTTCCGCAGCGCCGAGTTCGGCTTCTTGGGGGTGGTGGTGTACACGCGCGTGCACACCCCGCGGCGCTGGGGCGAACCCTTGAGGGCCGGGGTCTTGGTCTTGTCGACCTTGTCCTGGCGACCCTTGCGGACCAGCTGGTTGATCGTGGGCAACCTGTTCTCCGTACGTTGTCTCGAGTGGTCTGCTGCGCCGGCCGGTGGCCGGACGGAGCTCCTTGGTGGTAGCCCCTCCCGACCCCCGCGTTCGGGTGTGTCGGGCTGTGTCGTTCTGTGTCGGTCGGGGCGCTCTCCCCTGCACCGTCCCCGGCGGCAGGCACGGACCTGAGGTCCGTCCCAGCCTCCATGGACTGCCCGGCGAGAGAGGTGCGCCTGCTCCGGTACGCCTCGGGATCTCCCCGGTCGTGCGGTGCGGGCGCGGTTCCTGCTGAGGTGCCTGGGCGGGCCCAGACACAGTTCTCAAGGATACCGCCTTGCGGTTGGGGCGGCCAAATTGCTTCCGGCAGCCCCGGCACATGCGACCACCCTCGCACCGCTCGCCGGCGGCTCAGCCGAGGCGCCAGTCCCCGGAGTAGACGTGCAGCACCGGAACGCCGAGCCGCTCGCGGGCCTCGCTCGCCCAGTCGGTGTGGAAGGTGTCCTGGACGGCGTGCGGCTCGGTGACGACGACGACCTCGCTCGTGCCGTCGGCCGCCTGGGAGACCTCCGCCTGCAGCGCGGGCAGCGGGTCGTCGTCGGTGACGAGGCCGGAGGCTTGCACGCCGGCGGCCTCGAGCACCCGCAGGCTCTCGGCCAGAGTCTCCTCGGCATCGGTGTGCGCCTCCGTGCGGTTGACGGGCTTCAGGGCCTCGAGGGCCTCGCGCATCTCGAAAAGGCTGAGGTGGTTGAGCACGGACACGAGGACGTTGCGCCGGGTGTCGGCGGGGACCAGCACCCGGAAGACCGGCTCCGCGCCCTCGTGGAGGCCCACGATGCGCTCGACGTCGAGCGGCTTCAGCGGCACCTCGGTGAGGACGATGGTCGTGTCGGTCACGCGGGTCAGCCTAGGCCACCCCCGGCTAGGGGTGCCGCCGCAGGTGCCGGACCCGCAACCGGCTGCGGGCCACGTGGCCGACCATCTGGGTCCCGAGGATGAGGGTCGCCCTGGGGTCACCGGTGACCGACGACACGCCTACGCGCGGGCGGTAGTTCACCGGCACCTGCACCATCCGGATCTTGAGCACGGCGGCCAGGAGCATCATCTCGAGCCCGTACGCCGACCCGCTCACCGTCGAGCGGGGGATGATCTCCTGCGCCACCTCACGGGTCATGACGCGGAACGTGCAGCCGACGTCGCTGAGCGAAGTCGTGTTGTGCAACACCTCCACCGCCTTGGCGACGCCCCAGTTGCCCCAGCGCAGGAACCAGCCCATGTTGGCGCCGTCCCAGATGAACGTCGCCACCGTGCGCGAGCCGATGACGAGGTCGCACTCCGGCATGAAGGCGAGCAGCTTGCGCAGGTCCTCCGGGTCGAAGGTGCCGTCCGGCTCGCACAGGGCGACGAGGTTGGCGTCGGTCTCGGCCAGGCCGCGCCGGATCGCCGCACCGTAGCCCTGGCGGGTCTCGACCACCTCGCGAGCCCCGGTGGTCGCGACCTCCTCCGACGTGCCCGCAGCAGCGTTGTTGTTGACGACGAGCACCTCGTCGACCTCGGGCAGCGCCTCGAACCGCCGGATGCAGTCGGCGATCGAGTCCTTCTCGTTATAGGTCGGCAGCACCACGCACAGGGTCTTGTCGCGCCAGGTCATCGGCGGGCGACCACGAGCATCTGGCCGGCGAGCGGCTTGACCGGCGACCGGAGGTACCACGGGACGAGGAAGGTCAGCCCGGCCCCGCGCGACTTCAGGGTCAGGGGGAGGAACCGCGCCTGCACGGACTCCAGCTCCCAGCCCCGCGAGCGCAGGAAGTCGCCGAGTGACTGGTCGGTCCAGATCGACACGTGGGTGTAGTCGTCGAAGTACCGCCCCGGAGCCAGCCGGAAGTTGGGCTGGAGCAGGATCAGCCGCCCGCCTGCGGCGAGGACCCGGTGGCTCTCGTCGACCAGCCGGGTCGCGGCGTCGCGGTCGAGGTGCTCGACGAGGTTGGAGGCGAAGACGACGTCGAAGCGCCCGTCCTCGAACCGGCCCAGGTCGGTGCAGTCCCCCACGACCGGCGTGACACCGGGCCCTGCAGCCCGCTCCACGGTGGGGTCGGCATCGAGAGCAACGACCTCCGTCGCCGTGCCGGTCGCTGCGAGCTCGTTGGCGAAGTCGCACCAGCCCGCCCCGAGCTCGAGGACGCGCGCCCCGGACGGGATCCACCGGCCGAGGTGCGCGGTGACGTGCCGCCAGACCTGGGCCCGGTTGGGGTCGTGCGCGAGGCGTGTCGAGAAGTAGGCCGACGGTCCATCTGTCTCGGTCCGTTCCGGTTCCACTCGGCTCCTCGTGCGCTCAGCGGTCACGGCTCGTGTCGCACCCTCGAGGGTCTGCGTCGGTGACGGCGTCGGAGCCTAACAGCGGGTGACCACGCGGATGTCATGCTGTGCCCGTGACGCAGCCCCCCGTCGCCCGGGTGCGGCGCATCACCGCGCTGTTCCTGCTCCCCTACCTGCTGCTCGGGCTGTTCTGGGTCTTCGCCAACCCCCCGACCGCGGCGCCGGACGAGAACGACCACCTGGTCAAGGCCCTCGCGCTGGGCCACCTCGACATCGGGGTCCCCGCTCCCCTGGCCCCGCCCGGCACCACCGACCTCGGTCAGGTGCGCAACGCCTCGATCACCCGCATCGTGGAGATCCCCGCGCGACTGTCGCCCGACGCGTACCCGTGCTTCCGCTTCCTGCCCCGGGCCACGGCGGCCTGCCAGCCCGCCTCGCCGCCCGTGCCCGAGAGGACCCTGGCCGTCGCCACGACGCTCGGTGCCTACCCGCCGTTCCTCTACCCGCCGGTGGGGCTGGTGGCCTCGCTGGGCACCGACGTCCCGAGCGCCACCCTGCTGGCGCGGCTCGTCGTCCTCGCCGCCTCGATGGTGCTGCTCGGTCTGGGCTGCGCGCATCTCGTGCGCTGGCTGGGCGTCCGGTCGCTGGTGGGCGTGGCCGTGGCCGTGACCCCGATGGCCATCTTCTGCGTCGGCAGCCTCACCACCAGTGCGGTCGAGATCCTCGGAGCCCTCGGTGTGGCCGCGGTGGTGACGGTCTACGCCCGGCATCCGCACTCGCTGCAGGAGCCGCGCACGCTGACGGTGGTCCTCGTCTGCGGGACGGCCCTGGTGCTCAGCCGGCAGCTCGGCGTCGTGTCGCTCGGGGTGTTCACCCTGCTGCTCCTGGCCCTCGGGGGGTGGCGGGAGATCCTGGCCGGCCTCCGGGAGCGCAGCCGGATGATGTGGGCCACCGTCGTTGTGCCCTTGGTCGCGGCTGTCGCGGTCGCCGCGTGGGAGGCCGGGTACGACCACCCGGTGCTGCTCGGTCCCTGGGTGTCGGCGGACAGCCTCGACCGGTTCGTCCGGACGCTCGCCGTCCCCCTCGTCGACGAGGCGGTCGGGCAGTTCGGCTGGCTCGACGTGCGGCCGCCGACCGCCGTCAACCTGGTGTGGTTCGCCGCCGCGGTGGCGCTCGTCGGCGCGGCCCTCGTGACGGGTGACCGGCGCGACCGCCTGGTTCTCGTCGGGCTGGTCGCCCTCGGCGTCGTCGTCAGCTACGTGACCTACTCCCGCGCCTTCTACGGGGTGAACGCCGGCCTACAGGGCCGGCACATCCTGCCCATCCTCAGCCTCGTACCGGTCTGGGCCGGCGCCGTCCTCGCGCGCCGACGACCGTCGGGGCCCTGGCGAGCCGGGGTCGCCGCGCTGGCGGTGGCGCTCCCGCTGGTCGTCCTCGTGGGGTTCTACCTCAACGCCCAGCGGTACGCCGTGGGGCTCGACTCGGGGCTCGGCGGGCTGGGCGATCT
>JBDSYO010000105.1:0-4663 GCA_039925625.1 Lapillicoccus sp.
TGAACGGTGTCGTCGGTCAGCCCCACGTTGAGGATCGTCTCCATCATCCCCGGCATCGAGAACCGGGCGCCGGACCGGACCGAGACCAGCAGTGGGTCGTCTACCTGCCCCAGCCCTCGGCCGGCCGCTGCCTCCAACCTCAGCACCTGATCGGCGACCAGCTGCTCGAGCTCAGCCGGCTCCCGCCCGTCGACCAGGTAGGCACGGCACGCCTCGGTCGTGATGACGAAGCCGGGCGGCACGGGCAGGCCGAGCCGCGTCATCTCCGCGAGGTTCGCCCCTTTCCCACCCAACAGGTCCACCATGCTGCGATCTCCATCGCGAAGGCTCATCACCAGATGGGCGCGCATGTCCTGGTCCGTCAAGGTGGTCACGGTGTCTCCTGTTCGAAAAGCGTCGGCAGAGGGCGCGTGCGGCCCCCTGCGATGGTTGCGCCGCCCCGCCACACGACGCCAGTGACCTTTGTCCCGCCTCCCGAACCGAGGGGGACCTTCGGCCCACCAGCTTCGGGCCGGACCCGGAAAGGATGAGGCGTACGCATAACGCGCTACCGGAGGCCCACATGAACCACACCGCTCACCCAGAAGGCCGTTCAGGCCCCGTAGTCGTCGGTTGTGACGCGTCATGGCCCAGTGCACAGGCGGTCATTGCTGCGGCCCGGACGGCCCGTCGACGAAACAGCCGGCTGACGCTGCTGGCGGTCGAACGGGCCCCCGAGGACGGCGCCACTCGTGACGGCGCCGCTGCCGAACGAGCCCGTTCGGTCGCAGAGACGGCCCGGGCGCAGGCACACAGCACCGAGCCCGCCGTCCTGAGCGACGTGGTCGTCGTGACCGACGTGCGCGACCGGCGGGTCGACCGGCTCGCGAGCGAAGCCAGCGTGCTCGTCCTCGGCGCGTACGGAGGGGGCGGCCAGGTGGCCCTCTCGCTGGGCTCCACGAGCGAGGCCTTGTCACGTGCATTCGACTGCCCGATCCTCCTGCCCCACGCGCGGGTGGGGGAGTCCCTGCGCGCCGGCTCCCGGCCGCCGCTAGTCGTGGCCGCGGTCAGCCGTGACGACACCGCCCACCACGTGGTGGCCGCTGCCGCCCGCGAGGCTGCCGAGCGGCACGTCCCCCTCCTGGTCGTCCACGCGATCGCCATGCGAGACGCCGCGCATTTCGCGGCCGAGCAGGACTGGGTCGCCGCAGTGGTGAGAGCGGTCGGCGTCCCCGCGTGGCTGCCGCACCGCACCGTGGTCACGGTGGCCGATCCGGTCGCCGCGGTGCTGGACCGCGTTGAGTCCGACGACCTGCTCGTTACCACCACTCGAGGGCAGGGCCGGCTCGCCGGCCTCGTCGCCGGCTCGGTGACGCGTGCGCTGCTCGACGCTGGGCTGTGCGACGTCCTGGTCGTCAGCCACGGCGCCGCCCACCTCACCTCCGGCCTCACGCCAGGGACGGCGCCGGTCCGCATGCCGGGCGCTGTGGCGACGCTGTCCGACACCGAGTGCTGGTCGTTCCTGCGCGGCGCGGCGGTAGGACGTCTCGGGGTCGCGGTCAACGGCCGTCCGGACATCTTCCCGGTCAACCACGTGGTGGACCGTGAGCGTGTCGTCTTCCGGACGGCGCAGGGGTCCAAGCTGGACGCCTGCGTGGACCAGTCGGTGGCCTATGAGGTCGACGGTTTCGACACGGCCACCGGTGACGCTTGGAGCGTCGTCGTCAAGGGCACCGCCCGCGAGCTGCGCGAACGAGACGAGGTCATGCGGGCCCTCCGGCTACCGATCACCCCCTGGCCCGGCGACCCCAAGCCGCGCTTCGTCCAGATCGACCCCGACCCCGGCTCCGGGGCGGTGACCGGCCGCCGGTTCCACGTCTTCGGCGGAGTCACCGCCGTGAGGAGCAGCCCGGCACAGGGGTGGCTCACCACGCCGGACCTCGGCGGGGTCCCCGTCCACGCCTGACCGCGCCGGGACTGCGCCGGCACTGACGTGACCGTCCCGACCCCTGCCGTACGGCCGCGTCGTCCCGGCGGCGAGCGGTGAGCGGTGAGCTCAGAGTCCGGTCACGACGGTCCGGTCACGACGCGGTCGCCGTCACCCGCGGCTGCCGACGACCGTGAGTGCCGCGCCGTCGGAGCGCTCGAAGAGGGCTTCGGCCGGGGCGTCGGTGCCGACGCGAACGTGGACGGTGACGTCGGGGTACTTCTCCCGCCCCGATGCCACGGCTGCAAGTGCCGTCCCCAGATGCCGGTTGCCGGCGGCCGCGAGGACCTCGACCGCGACGGTGCCTTCGAGACGGTAAGTAGCGAGCAGTGCAGGGTCCCAGGAGGTGACCACCTCGAGCGGGAGATGACGTTGTGATGTGGCGGCGAAGGCGTACCGCAGTGCGTCGACGGACACGGGCGGATCCGTAGATACCCAGGACCACTCGGCGACTCGGGGCCGTTGGCGGAACTATCGACTGGCGCACGACGACCACCGGGCAGCCGGGGTGACCGGCCACGTGCAAGGAGGTCGAACCGAGCATGATGCTCCCGACGGCGACTTGCCCCGGGCTCCGACCACGCGCATGTCAGCTCCTCATGAGGCGGCCTCCAGCGCCGCCGGGGCGGAGATCGTGGTCTGCTCGGAGGTGACGACGAGCTCCGGGCGGCTTCCCGGACGCGCTCGCGGGCCTCGTCCAGGAGCTGGTCGTCCGGTGGGGCCATCATCAGGGGGGACCACGCATACCCGGAGGTTTCCCGGGAAATAATCAGGTGCGGGGGTACGCGCCGTGCGGCGGCTTCGTGGTTCTCCCAGCGGAGTGCGTGTTCACTGTGACCGGCACCGTCGGCGCCGACGGCGACGGGGCGTGGGCTGGTGCTGCTGAGTTTGTCGTGCCCCTTCGATGATGGGAATCTGCTTGGTGGCGTTGAGTGACCGTGCAGCTGCCCCAGCTGTCCGGCGGGGTTCCGCTGCGGACGCACCACGGCCAACCGGGCAGTGCGACCGGCGAAGGACGCTGTGGCTGACCGAGCCGAGCAGGGCGCCGCTGAGGGCGCCGCGACCGCGGGTGCCGACGACGACGAGTCCGGCGGTCCGTGAGGCGTCGACCAACGCGTCGACGGGGTGGACGTGCACGGTGGCCGTCTTGATGTCCACGTCGGGGAACTTCTCTCGCCATCCGGCGACGGCTTCTGAGGTCAGGGCCAGCTCCTCCTGCGAAAGCCGGACGTTCGACTCCTCAACAGTGAGCGGTGACACTGCCTGGCCGCCGTGCTGGAGCGCAAACGCGTGGAGGACGGTGAGGCCGAGGCCGTGTGCGGAGGCGTGCGCGAACGCGAACGCGATCGCGTCACCCGACAAGGCAGATCCGTCGACGCCGACGACGACTGGTCCGTCGTCGGGGTGGGGCCCGTCGCTTTCGCGAACGACGACGACCGGGCACGTGGCGTGGGCAGCCACCTCAAGGGAGGTCGTGCCCAGGAGAAGTGCCGGTAGCGGGCGAAGGCCACGAGTACCCACGACGACGATGTCAGCGCCGGCGGAGGCCTCGACGAGGGCGCGGCTGGCCGGACCGATGTACGCGCGGGTCATCACTGAGATTCCTGGCTCTACAGCGGCGATGTCGGCCCGGGCCGCGTCGAGGATCGATCGGCAGTGCTGCTCCACCACGGCTGCCGCCAGACCCAGACTGTCGATGTCGTAGTCGGTGCTCCAGGCGCTGACCAAGTGGATCGGGACACGTCGGATCGCGGCCTCCCGGATCGCCCAGCGCAACGCGGGGACGGATGTCGAGGAAGCATCGACGCCGACGACCACCGACGATCACCCACGATCACCGACGGATGCTGCGGAACTCGTTCCATCTCTGCCTCCCCAGGCCGTCGCAATGCCCACCTCTACACGGTGACGCTGGCGCTGCGGCCGCGCCCGAGTCCTAGTCCTGACTCACCCGATGACGGCCTGGGGGCGGCGGGCGGCTCAACAGGCGCCCGAACGGCCCGCGAAGATGACCGGCCCCGCTGTCGAGAGTGCGCCGAGACGATCCCGGCCTAGGACCACACGAACCATATTCTTCGCTCGGAGAGTGCGTGGCCGGCCTCAGCGAGTTAGTCGATGAACCCGTACCTGAAACCCGGGTCGTCAGCGTGCACCTCGCGGGCGGCGTGGGTGACGTACGCGTCGCCCAGCTGGGGTTCGCCTTGCATGGTAGAACGCCTGTCGGGTGACGCCGGGCAACCGCAGGTCACCGCGACGGAGATCCCGTTGACCGCAAGGTCCTGGACCGGCGGTAGCTCATTTTGGGGGGCTGGCCCCGTCTCCAGTTGGCTTGGGACAGGTACGCCGCGGCCCGGCGCAGGACCTCGTTCTCCTGATCCAACAGCCGGTTGCGCCGACGCAGGTCCCTGAGTTCCTCGGACTCGGCCCGGGTCACCGGGGGCCGGTGGCCGTCCTCGACGAGCGGGCGGTGGAGCCAGCTCCGCAGGCATGACTCGAGGATTCCAAAGTCCTTAGCCACATGCCCGATCGACGTGTCGCCTTGGCGCGCGACCGCCACCACGTCCTCGCTGAACTCGTTGGGGTGAGCAGCTATATGTCGACATCCGTTCAGCGGGAACTTCACGTCCCCACAGATCAGGTGTCAACCAAATCGTGAGCAGTCCCCTTCGTCTAGGGGGACGGTCAAGTTGGTCAGGA